>NZ_VPEU01000024.1:0-43230 GCF_013416975.1 Acinetobacter sp. YH18001
AGCATTAATTATTAATGGCATTTCGGGTCGAATATAATGCGACCATGTCACATCCAGCGCTTTAATTTTATCATCAAAGGCGAAGGCTGCATTGTTTGAAGCAGCACGCTCCGCCTGATTTACATCAGCAACTAACACTCGACCAGATAAACGATTCATAGGGTCAATCCGTATATCACCACCGACTGAAACCATCTGTGCATCCCCCCCTAAAGCATGTGCTAGAGGATAACCATGCTGATAAAAACCATCAGTATAATTAGTATGGTTATAGGAAATACCTTGAACCTTGCCATTAGTTCGCGTATCTGCCCATTCTGTGTAGAGTTGATAAGGCATATTCTTTACAGTGGAAGAATAGTCAATGCCGGCAAGATACATTTTTTTCGCAGGCAAACCACCTGCTTCATCTTCACCTACATATTGGCCATATACACCCATGGGAACCTGTACAAGAGGAAATAGATTTAAACGTGCATCAAAGCCAGCAATCTGATTCGATGGATCTGGCTCACCGGTACCTCCATTATCTTTATTACCGACAAACGCATCCCACAGCGAACTTAAACTTTCAGGTCTTCCTTCACCCCCCCATTGAATAGCACGAGATGCACCGAGCTCTAGATAAGATAAAGGCTGAGCCGTAACACGCAGTCCAATCAATTTGGCATCTGGAACTGCACTATAGTCATCGAGTTGACCTGCAAAAGCCTGATATTGCCATGGTCCTACCCAAGAGAGCCATTTATTTTCAAAGGCTTTTTGCTCTGCGCGTTGCGCACTAAAACCATAAACTGGACGACTGGCATCGCCCCGAATCAAGCTACCATCATGGCCTGGGCCCCAGTACGTTGGGATCTGGCCAGCAATTAGCCATTGATTCCAGAGTTTCCCAGCTAAATAAGAGCCTTCAAGATTCACATCCTGATCATTATCAATTTGTGGATCTTTTTCAGCATTTACTCGAAGCTTGGCATCCCAGTTACTGTTACCGGCATTCAGCTCCAAAGCAACTTGAAATTGCGATTTTTGCTGATCCCCAAAAGCCTGTGGAATATTTTTTTGATCCGTCTCAGCAAATAAACCTAATTTTACCTGCTGATTATCCGCATTTAATTTAGCAAGAACTGAGTCGATCACACGCTGCTGGACTGTATTATTGACTTGTGCATTAGATAAGGCACGTCGAATTTCATCCCCACTCAATGGCCAAGTCGATGTACTGATCTGAATTACGCCCTGCTGGTTTAACCAGTTTAAATCGGTACGTAAGTTCGCATCATTTAAAACTAGCCCCTGGGCAAATACAGGGAGGGAAAGCGTAGTCAACAGCACGCTCAATAATGATTTTTTTAGAAACATGGGATGCATATTCTCAAGTTTATTTTCTGCTTCACCATAATCGCTCTCATGTTAATTTTCAACGACTAAACTGTTGTTTTTTACTCAGGCATTTAAACCTTTCTACCAAAAAAAATAACCCACACAATGGTGGGTTATTGAACATAGCTTAAGCTTAGTTTTTATGACGCATATGCGGGAACAAGATCACATCACGGATACTTGCTGCATTGGCAAAGATCATCACCAGACGGTCAATACCAATACCTTCACCGGCTGTTGGCGGTAGGCCATATTCCAGTGCTTCTACAAAGTCTGCATCATAATGCATCGCTTCATCATCACCCGCATCTTTTTCCGCAACCTGTGCCTGGAAACGTTCCGCCTGGTCGATTGGATCATTTAATTCCGAGAAGCCATTTGCCAGTTCACGACCACCAATAAAGAATTCAAAACGGTCAGTGATGTGCGGATTGTCATCATTACGACGTGCCAATGGAGAAGTTTCCGCTGGATATTCCGTAATGAATGTTGGTTGACGCAGTTTGGTTTCAACTGTTTCTTCAAACACAATCGTTTGCAGCTTACCCAGACCAAAACCTGGCTTCACTTGCTCTTTCAATTCTTCCTGAAGGAATTTTGCCAGGAACTCACGGTCATTGACATTTTCCGGAGTAAATTGCGGGTTATTTTCCAGAATTGCATCAAACATTGAAATTTTCTTGAATGGCCCTTTGAAGCTATACACTTCATCACCATAAGGCACATCGGTCGAACCCAAGATATCCAGCGCCAGTTTTTCCAGCATCTGCTCAGTCAATTCCATCAGATCTTTATAATCTGCATAGGCTTGATAGAATTCAATCATGGTGAATTCTGGGTTGTGACGCGTAGATACCCCTTCGTTACGGAAGTTACGGTTAATTTCGAACACACGTTCAAAACCACCCACCACCAAACGTTTTAAATAAAGCTCTGGCGCAATACGCAAAAACAATGGCATGTCTAGTGCATTATGATGCGTTTCAAACGGTCGTGCAGAAGCACCGCCTGGGATCACATGCATCATTGGCGTTTCAACTTCCATATAGCGTTTTTCAGTCAGGAAGGCACGAATACCTGCAACCACTTTGGCACGAATTTCAAAGGTTTTGCGGGTTTCTTCGTTCACGATCAGATCAAGATAACGTTTACGATACTTTACTTCAGTATCATTCAGACCGTGGAACTTGTCTGGCAGCGGACGCAATGATTTGGTTAATAATTCAAAATGTTCGATGTGTACATACAGATCGCCTTTGCCTGAACGACCGATATAACCTTCGATTGCAATAATGTCGCCAAGGTCTAAACCTTTGATGGTCGCAAGTACATCTGCAGCGAGTTCTTTACGGGCGACATAAAGCTGGATACGACCTGTCATGTCCTGGATCACAATAAATGAACCACGGTTTAACATCACACGACCGGCAACTTTGACGTAGACCTTTTCGCCTGCTTCAATTTCTTCTTTAGATTTATCAGCGAACTGGTCTTGTAAATCTTGGGCATAATGCTCACGCTTAAAGGTATTTGGCCATGGGCTTTTACCAGTTTCTTGTGCCTGAGCTTCGATTTGCTTTAACTTGGCATGACGCTGTGCAATTAAATCGTTTTCGGAAATGATTTGTTCAGAAGTCGATTGAGCGTTAGTTTGCGTCATCTCTGCCTCGAATAAGATTAGTTAAAAAATAGAAGTTGCATAGAATAGCAGAAATCCTACCCAAATCGTAGCTTAAACACTCTCAGGAAGCGGCTTTTCTTTGGAAAAATCCACTATCTTGGCATTTTCCCAACCTTATCCCGTCAATCTAATCCACTCTACCAATACAATTCAGCTCGATTTGGGACCGATTATGCGATTACTTAGATGAAAGTCCTAGTGTGTGACGAGGTAGAGCCAATCACTGCGCAGAAAAATGCTGGCTTAGACCAATAGCTAACTGCCTTGAATGTCCACACGTTCTACAATGATGCTCAGATTGAAGATGATGTGCCAATCAATAAATACCAATATGGCATGCCCCATAAAAATGAGTAAGATTATGTCTAAGATTTTGTTTTTACATGGCTTAGATTCCTCCAGAGAATCCACCAAGTTTCATGCAATTGATGTCGTGCATAAATATTGTATTGATGTCGATTATCGTAATCTGAGCTATAATTCGGTCGCCAATTTTTATCATGAGATGATTGAAACCATCAAACCAGATATTCTGGTGGGCCATAATCTTGGCGGCTATTGGGCATTGAAAATGTCGCAGGCTTATCACCTTCCCTGTGTGGTGGCGAATCCCATTTTGCAACCCAATTTCAGAGATGATTATCCGGAAATTTGTCATGGCGATTTACAGCATGACATTCCGCAGTTTGCCTATCTCGAACTGGGCGATGAAATTCTGGATATGCATGCAGTTCAGGCACAGCTTGAAGACTATATGCAAATTCAGGCAGTTGATGGCGGCCATCATCGACTAGAACATCCTGAACAGATTAATACGCTGATTCAGGAAATTGAACATCATTTTATCAGACAATAAAAAAGCCCCGATATTGAGGTAATGCTGATCAGTTAAGGAGTTTAGAAATAGACTCTTTAACTTTTTAGTCATTCACGGCGGAGTCTTAACTTTATAAATCAAATACTTGAAAATAATTTGTTACTTTGGTTTCGCCCAAAGTAACCAAAGGCATTTATCGTCCGCAAAACTCGTCAGCCACCATCGACTAGTAAATTTGTCGCAGAAACAATCATTTTTAAATCTAGTCCTGCCTCAAACAGTTGCGGATGACTTTTCTACTTGTCAAATATGATCATGAATTTAAAAAAGAAAATGCCAGTCAATTTCTTAACTGACCGGCATTACCGATATTGAGGAGCTTTTTTTTAAATCTACAATTTAGGCAACCGCAGCTTCAGGCTGAGATTTATCATCCAGTACTGACCAGATATCCAGACCTAATTCAGCATGCAAATCAGGAAGATCAAGAAAGATACTTGCACCTAGTACTTCATGCTGACATTTGAGTGCCAATTCATTTACCGCTTTTAAAGTTCCGCCTGTTGCCAGAACATCATCAACAATGATGACTTTCTGAGACTGAACTTCCGCAGACATTTCTAAACGATCCAGACCATATTCCAGGCTATAACCGACACCCACGACTGGAGGCGGCAATTTTCCTGCTTTACGCACCAATAACAAACCTTTTCCGGTACGTTGTGCCAACAGGCTCGCCAACACAAAACCACGTGCTTCCACTGCGATAAAGCTTTCTACTTCTGCCAGTTTGTCAGCAGGAATGCTGGCAATCAGGGCATCAGTCAATGGACCAATATTGCTCATGAAAAGTGGGGTCAAATCATAAAAGCAAATTCCTGGTTTTGGAAAATCTTGGACCGTACGAATGTGAGACCACAAAGAAGTAGACAAATTGCTCATGGGAGATCTTAAAAAAGAAAAGGAATATGCGAATTTTAAACCTATTTCCAGCCAATGAACAAGCCGAGCTGTATAATAAAAACCCAATATTTAAGCACAAGTTATTGATTTTATTATATTCATTTATTATAAAAATATTTAATCCAGACTTTACTGATTCTAAATTATATAAAAACCTCAGTTTTTACTGCACGACTTTGGTCTATAACGCATCATTTAAGCTAAATTTTGCCACAGCAGCCGCTTCATCACTCCACAGCATTTGCCAGCAAAGCCGATTTGACTCATTTTCAGAGAAATACTGAATCCCAAAGTCATTCTGCTGCTAATTTCGCTGATTAAGCTTTTATTCACTTTACTTTCTGAATAGAACTGCGTAAAAATTTAGCCAAATATGTTCACTGTTAAAAAGTCATATTCTTTTAGAGTCTTGCCATTTTATGGATTTTAAGCTGACGGTTACACTTGCTCAGTTTTGGAGAGTTACATGAAAAAGTATCAATGCATCGTTTGTGGATGGATTTATGACGAGGCGGAAGGTTGGCCTCAAGACGGCATCGTGGCGGGAACCAAATGGGAAGATATCCCCGATGACTGGACCTGTCCAGATTGTGGCGTGTCTAAAGTCGATTTCGAAATGATCGAAGTCTGAGCACGCCCAGTTAAAGACCATGTCGATATGGTCTTTTTTTATGTCCTTTTTATCCTCATATAAAACAGCATGGAGCCCTACAGCATGGAAACGACTATGCATCCTATCGTTATTATTGGTTCAGGTATGGCAGGTTATGCTGTAGCACGTGAATTTCGCAAACTTAATCCAGAGCATGAACTGCGGATGATTTGCGCGGATGATGCGATAAATTATGCCAAACCTACCCTTTCCAATGCTTTGGTTGGCAAAAAAGCGCCTGAACAGATTGCATTGGGCGATGCTGCAAAAATGTCGGCACAACTGAATATGCGGATTGAACAGCAGACTTGGGTCAAAGCCATTCATCCGGAAGATCATCAGCTGGTACTTGAGAAAGATGGTCAGGAAAGCACGCAGAATTATTCCAAACTGGTCTTGGCGGTCGGTGCCAACCCGGTACGTTTAGCCATTTCCGGTGATGCCAGTGATGACATTCATGTGGTGAATAATTTAAGTGACTATAAGACGTTCCGCAGCAATCTGGCGGCACGTGAAGATAAACGCGTGGTGATTTTAGGCGCAGGCCTGATTGGCTGCGAATTTGCCAATGACCTGCAAAATACCGAGCATCAGGTCACAGTGATCGATCTGGCACCTCAACCGCTGGGCCGTTTATTACCTGAACATGTTGCAACGGCCTTCCAGAAAAACCTTGAAGAAACCGGCATTCATTTCGTCTTGGGCACCACGGTCGAGAAGGTCTCTCGTGCTGAAAATGGTGACTATTTGGTCATGCTGGCCAATGGTCAGTCTCTCGTTGCTGATGTTGTTTTGTCTGCGGTAGGTCTACAGCCGAATATTTCTTTGGCCAAACAGGCAGATGTTCATACCAGTCGTGGAATTTTAACCACGGCACAACTGGAAACCAATCATGCCGATATTTATGCCGTAGGTGACTGTGCTGAAGTGAATGGTACCTTATTGCCTTATGTCATGCCCATCATGCAACAGGCGCGCGCGCTAGCAAAAACCCTGAATGGCGAACATACGGCTGTACATTATCCGGCTATGCCAGTGGCAGTGAAAACGCCTGCTGCACCTTTAACTGTCCTGCCTGCACCAGTCGATGTTGAGGTCACCTGGGAAACTGAAGAGCTGGAAGATGGCATGCTGGCCAAAGCCATCGACGGTAGCGGCACTTTACGTGGCTTTGTACTCTTGGGTGCAACTGCGGGCAAACAACGTCTGTCTTTGACCAAGCAGGTTCCTGACTTGATTCCTGCTGTGGTTTAGAGGTTTAATACTCAGGATATTTTTTAAACAAAATATCCTTTAATTAGGACAGCAATTATGCACAGCGCATTACAGTTTAATCTTTCTCCATATAGTTCTTTCATGCGTGAAACCAGAGTTGATCTGGGTAATGGTGTGGAATTACATGTCGAGGTGGGTGGAAATCCGGAACATCCTACGCTGCTCCTGATTATGGGACTGGGTGCACAGGTGCTGTACTGGCCTGACTTTTTTTGTAAATCATTGATTGATCAAGGTTTCCATCTGGTACGTTTTGATAATCGCGATATTGGCCTGTCTTCAAAAATCCATAACAAGGGCCCACGCCTGAACACCCTGAAAATGATGAGCCGTTTTGTGCTCGGTCTGGGCAATCAGGGGGCACCTTATGACCTGTATGATATGGCTGAAGATGTCAGTCTGCTGATTGAAAAAATGGGGCTGGATCAGGTTGATGTATTGGGTGCATCCATGGGTGGCATGATTGCCCAGATTCTGGCGGCACGCTATCCGGACAAAGTCAAAAAACTGGGTTTACTGTTTACCAGCAACAATCAGCCACTACTGCCGCCGCCCTTTCCCAAGCAACTCTTTAGTTTGATTGACAAACCGGCTTCAACAGATGAAGATGGTATTGTAGATCATAGTCTAAAACTGTTTAACATCATCGGTTCGCCAGGTTATGTCAATCATCTGGAAGCGGTGCAGACCGCACGTAAATTATATAAACGAAGTTACTATCCTGCCGGTGTACTTCAACAGTTTTTAGCAATATTATGTACAGGTTCATTGCTGCAACTGAACAAGCAAATCAAGCAAGAGACCCTGGTGGTTCATGGTGCTCGTGATCGATTGCTGCCTCCTAGTCATGGCAAGGCCGTTGCAAAAGCGATTCCAGGGGCTAAATTTGAATTAATTGATGGAATGGGGCATGATATCCCACCGCATTTTATTCCATATCTTAGCGAATTATTTGCTGATCATTTTAAATCATAAACATTAGGACACTATGGCTGCACTACCCTCCTTAAGACAGCTGTCATACCTCGTAACACTGTCAGAGACGCTACATTTTACAGAAGCTGCTCGCCGCTCATTTGTCACCCAGTCAACTTTGTCTGGCGGCATTATGGAGCTGGAGCGTTTACTCGGTGGCGTACTTGTTGAACGCGACCGCCAGAATGTTCGTTTAACGCCTCTTGGTGAACAAGTGGTTGCACGCGCACGTGTTCTACTGGCTGATGCTCAGGACTTGATGCGTTTAAGTCGTGAGATGAGTGAACCCTTAACCGGTGATTTACATCTTGGCGTGATTCCTACGATTGCTCCCTTCCTGCTGTCACAGCTGCTAGAAGAAGTGCATAAACAATTACCAAAAATCCAGTTGCATCTGCATGAAGCACAAAGCGAGAAAATTGTAGAAAAACTGGAACATGGCAACCTGGATATGGTGGCCTTGGCGCTGCCTTTCGATACACGCGGCCTGAAAGTGGCCGAGATTGCCAAAGAAAATCTGTATCTGGTTTATCAAAAATCAGATCAACACGCTGCACAAGCGAATTCTCTGGAAGATCTGGATCTGTCTCGCCTGATGCTACTTGAGGAGGGTCATTGCTTACGTGATCATGCCCTGAGTGCCTGCCCGATTGGTGAGCGTAAAAATGATCATCGTTTAAAAGCCAGCTCTTTGCCGACTTTAATCGAAATGGTCTCTGCAAATCTTGGTTTTACTTTATTGCCAGAAATTGCGATTTATACCAATATGATCAAAGCCAATCCTGAGATTCTGGTCAAGCCAATCAACTCTGCACCAAGCCGCACCCTGGCATTGGTGACGCGTAAAAGTACACCGCTACAAAGCGAATTTGATGTGTTATTACAGATTTTCCAAAAAATCACTCAGCACAATGCTGCTTGAGCTAAAATTTTAGATGATAAAAAGGAGCACACCCGTTGCTCCTTTTTTTATATCTCAAAGTGGATATAGCCAACCATCATAGACCTGCTAAAGTCTCAAACTGACTGTTGCTGTCATTGGTTTTAATCTGTAATAAATGCTATTTAAGACGAAGATGAGGTAATTATCGTTAAATCCCTATTTTTTGGGATATTCATTTTATTTTGCTTCATCCACAGTATAGCCTTCTCTCAGAATCAACAGGATTGAGCTTATTGGCTGCCCTCTTGCCTGCACCGGTTTTAGTCATCGCTTCATCTACTGACCTGGACCTGTCCAAAACTCAGACTGTGCTACAACAACTGGGCTATCAACCAGATATGCTGCTGTATGCAGACAATTTCCAATCTGCACAAGAGATGATTGCCGAACATCTGCCTAACTTGATTCTTTATCACCTGACAGAAGCCTCACAGATTCATTTCATCGGCCAGATGAAACGGCATACCCCAAATACACCTGTAGTTGCCGTACTCAAGAGTGAATCCACAGCACTCATTTATTCAGCAATCTTATCTGGTGCAAATAGCTATATCCAACCTCAGGCTTCATTCATCCAGTTTACTGAAAGCCTGAAAATTGTCTTGCGTGGCGGTGCCTATATCCATGCTGAACTGGCAGAACATATCCTGTACCAGCTCACTGACAAAACCTGTCTCAAGGTAACCGAATTGCAGCTCTTACACTTACTCAGCCAGCAAAAAACCCCAGTAGACATACAGCTCCAGCTGACTGACTATCAGATGTATGCCCAGGTCAAACAGATCTATCGCAAACTGCTGATATCCTCTGATTAAAACCCTTGAATGCTATTTTCTGGATAAAAAAGAGGCTGAATTTTCAGCCTCTTGAGAGCATTTATTTAAACAAGTCCAATAAAATGCGTTGAGCATTATGTGGCTTTTCACCTTCTTGCAGCTGTGCCCGCAGCCAGGTTCCATCCCCTTGTAATAACCAGGATTGCTGATTATCTTTCAGATAGTTAAGCAGCCCCTGTTGATAGATGCGTTTTTTCAACGCTTCATCTTCTACCGGGAAGCAGGCTTCGACCCGGTTAAACAGGTTGCGATCCATCCAGTCTGCACTTGAACAGTAAACCCGTGCATTACCGTTATTGCTGAAATAATACACGCGGGTATGTTCTAGGAAACGCCCGACAATCGAACGTACCCGAATATTTTCAGACAAACCTGGCAATCCCGGACGCAAACTACAAATCGAGCGGATAATCAGGTCAATCTGTACCCCGGCCTGAGAAGCTTCATAGAGTTTATTGATCAACTGCATCTCGGTCAGCGCATTAACTTTGACAATAATCTGCGCCGGCTTGCCTGCTTTGGCATTCACGATTTCATTATCAATATAATTAATGAGTTGGGTATGTAAGGTAAATGGCGCATGTAACAGCTTTTTCAGCTTGGCCATTTTCCCCATACCGGTCAGCTCCTGAAAGATACGGTGCACATCTTCACACAGGTCTTTATCCGTGGTGAGCAAACCATAATCAGTATAGATTCGCGCATTACCGGCATGATAGTTGCCGGTTCCCAGATGTACATAGCGCACCAGTTTATTATTTTCCCGGCGTACCACCAGAATCATTTTGGCATGGGTTTTATAGCCAACGATGCCATAGACCACCACCGCACCGGCTTCTTGCAGGACATTGGCCACTTCGATATTGGATTCTTCATCGAAACGTGCACGCAATTCAATCACGGCCGTGACTTCCTTGCCATTGCGGGCAGCTTCCGCCAGCACCTGCACGATTTCAGAATCCGGGCCACTGCGGTACAGGGTCTGTTTGATCGCCAGCACTTGTGGATCACGTGCAGCTTCACGCAACAATGAAATGACCGGTGCAAAAGACTCAAACGGATGATGCAGCAAGATATCCTGTTTTTGCATGGCACTAAAAATATTTTCAGATTTTTTCAGTACTTTGGGAATGATCGGGGTATGTGAATCATAGCGTAAATGCGGGCGCTTGAAATTAGACAGTAAGCGCGCCAGATTGACTGGGCCTGCGACTTTATAAAGCTGCTCTTCTTCCAGATCAAATTCATTCAGCAGATATTCATAAATATGCTGCGGACAGTTTTCTGTCACTTCCAGACGTACAGCACGGCCAAAACGGCGTGAACTGAGTTCGCCTTTAAGCGCCTTAGCCAAATCTTCAACATCTTCATTCAGGGCCAGATCGGCATTACGCGTGACACGGAACTGATAGCAACCGGTCGCTGTCATGCCCGGGAACAGATCCGAAACATGTTCATGAATAATCGCGGACAGCATCACATGATGCTCTTTGCCATCGGTTAATTCATCTGGCAGACGTACCACGCGTGGTAACGAACGCGGCGCTGGCACCACAGCCAGATCAATCTGACGGCCAAAGGCATCTTTACCTTCGAGAGTCACAATAAAGTTCAGTGATTTATTCACCAGACGTGGAAACGGATGTGCAGGGTCTAGGCTAATTGGCGTCAGGACGGGCGCAACCTGTTCCTGAAAATATTTTTTCACCCAGGCCGATTGTGCCGGAGTCAGTTCACCACGGCGCAAGAAACAGATATCTTCCTCACGCAGTTTTGGCAAAATTTCTTCATTTAAAATACGGTACTGGCGTTCAATCGCAGCATGTGCAGTTTTGGAAATCTGTTCCAGCACCTGCTTTGGGGTCAGGCCATCTGGACTGCGACTTTCATTGTCCAAATCTAACTGTTCCATCATTCCTGCGACCCGAATCTCAAAAAATTCGTCCAGATTACGCGAGAAAATTAACAGGAAATTCATGCGTTCAAGCAAGGGATGTAAAGGATCGACAGCCTGTTCCAGGACGCGTAAATGGAAGTCTAAAATAGACAGTTCACGATTTATATAACGATCATTATATGTATATTCGGGCTGTGCTGAAGTAGTGCTGGCTGCCGTATTCATATCAAACCTATGCGGATTTAAAATTGTGCTTATCAGTTCAAGTATGCTTCAAATTGATGACAATTTCATAAAAAAAAGCCCAAAAACTGGGCTTTTTCTTTAAATAATTATTTAAGGCAATTCTGCATAACGCATATAACGCTGAATCATGCGCTTGCGTGCATTTAAGGCAGAGGAGTTGCGATGATCCTGAAAATATTTTGGATTGGTCAGAATGGCCGCCAGAAAGATCGCTTGATCCTGAGTCAGGCTTTGCGCAGTTTTGCCAAAATAATGTTTGGCTGCGGCTTCCACGCCATAGATATTGTCACCAAATTCAATCGAGTTTAAATAGACTTCCAGAATCCGCTGTTTCGACCACATGCGTTCCATCATCCAGGTGGCCACCGCTTCCTGGCCTTTACGTACAAATGAACGCTTATTAACCAGAAATAGGTTTTTCGCCAATTGCTGGGAAATGGTAGACCCCCCAGCCACCACCCGGCCCTGATCCCGGTTTTTATTCAGCGCAGTTTGAATGCCGTCCCAGTCAAAACCATGGTGATGAATGAATTTTCCATCTTCTGCAGTGACAATGGCACGTTTCAGATTCAGGCTGATCTCATCATAGGGACGCCATTGATGTTGAATGGCTTTGGAAGGTTCCGTCCAGTAATCAATCCGCATCATCATGGTGGTATTGACCGGATTGGTTCGCCACCAGGCCAGACTGGCAAAGATCCACAATTGAATCAGTAAAATCACACTGACGATGACTAATATCGTGCGGATCAGAAAGGCTTTCATGTCAGTGCGTTACTCCTGAAAATTTGATTTTTCGTGTTAAGCTTATTCGAAATATACAATCACAGCAAAAAAAATAGCATGTCTAAATACGCTCCCCCTGTCGTACACCGCAAACTTGAAATGCAGCTCTGGTGGATCACGGCCATTTTAATCGCGATTAATGTCGGATTATTTGGCTGGCAGGCCATCAATGGTATGGATATCAGCCAGCCGAGTACCCGAGATGCGATTCTCTGGGGTGCCGATTATGCACCTTTAACCTATTTAGCGGAACCCATGCGTTTGTTTAGCAGCATGTTTTTCCATTTTGGCCTGATTCACCTGATGTTGAATATGTGGGCCTTGTATATTTTTGGTAGTGTTGCCGAACAACTGTTTGGCCGGATGTATTTTATTGGCTTATACCTGTGTGCCGGCTTAATGGGCAGTTTGCTCAGTGGCTATATGAACATTCAGGACAGCTATGATCTGATTGCAGGGGGTGTGGCCAACCCAAGTTTATTGCCGGCGGTCAGTGCCGGTGCATCCGGTGCGGTGATGGGACTCGGCGCTTCACTGACGGTATTGGCCCTGTTGCCGATGCTGCCCCAGCAACGTTTTATTCTAGATAAAAAGACCTTGGTGATGGTGATGGGTCTGAACCTGGCCATGGGCTTTATGATCAGCGGAATCAACAATGCCGCACATATTGGTGGCATGTTGATGGGCGCTTTTTTAACCTTGCTGTGGTATGCCGGACAAAAAATGCAGCGTAGCCGCCTGATCAACCTGATCGCTTTAGTGATTGGTTTTGGCCTCTGTGTGCTGCTTTATCAACATAACTTGGCCTTGATCGAAGCAATTCGCCCACTGTGGCAAGAGATTCTCGACCTGATGCGACAACAATTGCAGCTTTAAATCATTGCCGCTTTAAATACCAGCGAATTTAAAAAGCCATGGAGATGAATCTTACTGATTCATCTCGCGCAAGCTTTGTAAGGGCGGAATGTCCGACAGATAGCTCAGACGATAACGGCCAATCAGCGCACATAACACAGTCATGAAAATCGGCAGGATAATCCAGATTTCCCAGTGTGGCTGAATCATTAAATCCATACGATAACTGGCGATTGCGCTAATCACTTCGGCAAACAGACAGGAAACCACTCCGGCAAACAGTCCGATAAAACCAATTTCCAGACTCATCATGGTTTTCAGTTTTTGTTTGGAGCTGCCAAATGACCGTAGCAAGGCCACTTCACGTTTGCGTTCATCCATGAGCAGATTCAGACAAGCCATCAGTACCAGAAAACCGGAGATACTAACCAGCACGGCCAGAATCGTCACGATCTGCACCAGTACATTCACAATACGTTTGATCTCTTCCAGAATCAGGCTGACATCAATAAATACCGTATTGGAAAATTGCTGGATCACAGACACCAGTTTGTCCTTATCTTGTTCCGGCACATAGAAACTGCCCAGATAACTTCCGGCATTGGCATCCATGCTATTCGGGGCAAAAATAAAGAAGAAATTCGGACTAAAACTTTCCCACTCGACCGTTCTTAAATTGATGACCTTCGCTTCCAGCACACCTTCAGGCAGACTGAAACTGAGCTTGTCGCCAATCTTGATACCTAATTCTTCAGCAGTATTGGCTTCGACCGATACCGTGCCGACCTGTTGCAAAACTGCGTCACCACGAATAATCACATTATCCTGTGGATAGCTGTCGGACTGGGTCAGGTTCAGCTCGCGTTTTAAAGTATTATTGCTTTTGACTAATTCTGGAGCAAAAGGCTGATCATTTTTAGCCACCAGACGCCCACGAACGTTCGGATAAAGTGGTGTACTTTTCCAGCCATTCTGCTCAATTTGAGCTTTTAGGTCTGGCATGTCAAACGGCGGCAAACCATACACAAACTGATTTGGTGTACCTTGCGGCAACTGTTGCTGCCAACGCTCTAATAGGTCTGTGCGCAATACGGCTAATACTGTAATCAGACTGAGACCCAAGGCCAAAGCGGTAATCTGTAAGGCTGTTTGAGATGGTGTTCGTACATAGGCTGACAGATTCAATTTCTGATTGCGCAGCAGTTTTAAGATCAACCATACCGTCAGATACAACACTGCACATAACACAATAATCGCGCCAATTACCCAGGCAGTCAGGAGCAGATTTTCGGTTAGAATCACGCTAAAAATAATCAGGCTCAGCGTTCCGGTCAGCAGCATCCACAGCATGGATTGCACTGATTTTTCCTGCTGGCGGATTACTCGAATTGGTGGCGTGTTCAACAGTTGCAATAGGCTCGGCATGACAAAGCCCAACAGCACCACCGCACTGGTCAGCATCGCGACTGGTAATGGCCCGAGCAGCATCGCCATAGCAGAGAATTCAATTTCTAAGTTGGGAATCAGTTGCAGCATTAACTGTAATAACCCATAACCCAGACCAATGCCGACCACCGTACCAATCGACATGGCAATCAGCAGTACTGTGCCGAGCAAGGCCAGATAAGCCGATAAAATCTGCTGTTTGGTCGCACCGATACAACGCATCAAGGCAATATGATCTTGATTCTGCTGGACATAACGCTGCGCAGTGAGAGCAATCGCGATACCACATAATAAAATGGTCAGAATATTGGCCAGTTGCAGGAAGGTATCCAGGTTGGCAATCGGCTTCATTAAGCGGGTATTGCCCTCACTGGCATTGCGTAACCGGAGACTGCTTTGCTCCTCAAATTCCTGTCCCTGCACTTCTGCTGGCGTTTCAGCCGAGCCGTTTTCGGACTTGAGCTGCTGCTTAAATAAAGCTTCATATTCTTGCGTACTGTCTGGAGAACCCGCCATGAGCAAGCGATATTCAATCCGGCTACCCACCTGAATCGCATTGGTTCGCGCCACATCCGCCTGAGATATAATCACCGTTGGCGAAAAGCCAGAAAATCCGAGCTCCTGATTAGAATCCTGTTCAATCTTGGCGGTAACTTTAAACGCCGCATCGGCAATATTCAGCTGATCGCCCAGTTTGACTTTGAGCAGGTCCATAGCCCGTGGACTGAGCCAGATTTCACCCGATTGAATCTTCGTTTTTGCAGGTTGCAGCCGCAGCTCGCCACGCAAGGGAAAAGCCTGATCGATGGCTTTAACATTGACCATGACAAACTGTTCATCGGTATAAGCCATGGTGCTAAAGAAAGTGACTTCGGACTGCTGTAAATCCAGCTGTTTGGCCTGATCACGCCATTCTTTTGGTAGAGGCTCATTGTCCGAAAGCACCAGATCACCGGCCAGCATTTCTGCGGCCTGTAAGGCCACTGCATTCTGAATCTGTTCATTGCTAAACTTGAGCGCTGTTGTTGCACTAATCGCCAAAGTTAAGGCAATAATTAACAGATAAATTCCGGTACTTTTAAAACTTTGTGTGAGTAGAGGACGAAATAGAGGGTTCATCTCATCCTCCACTCGGATGTTCAATCAACTGGCCATTCAGCAGTTCAAAATGTCGCTGGCATTGCTGTGCCAGTTTGCGGTCATGCGTCACCAGCACCAAGGTCGTACCCAGTTCCCGATTCAACTGAAACAAAAGCTGTTCAATTTCCTTGGCAGTTTCACCGTCGAGATTGCCTGTGGGTTCATCGGCAAAAATAATTTTCGGTTCACTGACCAATGCCCGGGCAATCGCGACACGCTGCTGCTCCCCGCCAGACAGGACTTTCGGGGTTTGTTGTGCCTGCCGATCCAGACCAACTTTATGCAGTAGCGCCAAGGCTTTTTGTTCAGCTTCTGCATATTTGAAACTGGGCTGTAAACGCAGTGGCAACATGACATTTTCAAGGGCAGTCAGATGTGGCAAGAGCTGAAAAGACTGAAACACAAACCCGATATTTTTCAGGCGCACCAACGCACGTTGTTCTTCATTCAAGGTAGAAACCGACTCGCCACTGACGATGAGCTGGCCTGAACTGGACTGATCAAGCGTCGCCAGAATGCCTAGCAATGTGGATTTCCCCGAGCCGGAACGACCGGTAATTGCCACCTGCTCGCCTGCCATAATCTCCAGATCAAGACCCTCAAAAATAGTCAGCTGTTTTTGTGAAAGTTGTATCTTTTGTGTCAATTTCTGGGCAGAAATAATCGCCTGTGGCATGATGTTCGAATCGTTGCTACTTTGAATCATACGTGTCCTATATGAAAGATCTTAATCAGAAAACTCGGGTATTGTCTTACTTGTTTTTGCTCAGTCTGTGCCTGTTACCGCTCGGGGTATCAGCAAAGACGATTATGATTTTAGGTGATAGTTTAAGTGCTGGTTACGGTATTCAGCCACAACAAGGCTGGGTACATTTATTACAAAAACGTTTAGAGCAACAGTATCCGAAACAGCATAAAGTGGTCAATGCAAGTGTCAGTGGAGAAACCACCAGTGGAGCGCTGGCCAGACTGCCGAAACTGTTGCAGACGCATCGTCCAGACCTTGTGGTCATTGAGTTGGGGGGTAATGACGGCTTACGCGGACAGCCGCCGCAAATGATTCAAAAAAATTTAGCCAGCCTGATTCAGCAAAGCCAGAAAGCCAAGGCCAAAGTCGTGGTATTTGGTATGAAGATGCCGCCTAATTATGGACAGGCCTATAGCAAGGCCTTTGAAAATAATTATAAGGTAGTGAGCCAGCAATATAAGGTGAAATTGTTACCGTTCTTTATGCAGGGTGTGGCCGGCAATAAAACCCTGATGCAAAAGGATCTGATTCATCCAAATGCCAAAGCACAAACCATCCTGCTAAATAATGCCTATCCATACATTAAAGGCGCTTTATAAAGCGCCTTTAAGTTATTTTAGATTGTATTTAAATAAATTTTGCCTAAAAATCAAAGAACAATACTTCACCTGTTTCCAGTGAATATTCAGCACCGACCACTTTGAGTTGTCCTTGACCAATCAGATTTTCTAATACTGCTGAACCATGACGTAGTTGGTTAACCGATGCAAATACGTTAGAACGCACGGCATGCTTGGACAATTTTGCCAAGTCATTTTTCAGTTCAGTTTGCATTAAGGTTTCAACTGAAGGACGTACTCGATTCACAATCGACATCAGGTTTGCCGACGGCGGGCAATCTGGGCACATTAAGGTATCAATGGTGGCCTGGATCGCGCCACAATGACTATGACCTAAGACTACAACAATAGCGCAGTCATAGCGTTCCGCCGCAAATTCAACACTCCCGACCTGTGATGGAGCGACAATATTGCCTGCAACACGAATCACAAAAAGATCACCGAGACCCTGATCAAAAACCATTTCAGCCGGGACACGCGAATCTGAACAGCCCAGTACAATTGCAAATGGGTTCTGATCCTCTGCCATTTCTGCGCGCTGTTGGTGGCTCAGTTGTTTTGGATGCGAGGTATCACCGCTGACAAAACGTTGGTTCCCTTGTTTAAGACGTTCTAAAGCTTCTTGAGCTGTGAGCATTCTTTTCTATCACCGATGTTTTAGTTGCAATATTTTACTGCCAGTTTTTTTGAATGTCACTTGCAAAAAATCTTAGCTGCTTAAATTTTTAACATTTATCTAATTTCATTTCAGCAGGGGTTTTATGTGCAGCACATCACATTTTCAAATCATTCAATGCTGTTCAGCAAAAAACTAATGGGTGACAAGCGCCAGGATTGATTTAAAATAGAATGAAGAATAATGTTTTTATTTGACTGAAATAGCAAATTTACAACATGGAAGTATTTGAGCAATTTGCTCGCTGTGTATTTTTTGGGGAATGTGCCAATGAAGAAAATAATAAAGTTGCGCTCGAAAATAATCTGCTCGACCTTAGTCGCGTTTACGATGGCATTGCCGAGCTTTGCACATAGTCAATATATGTTTAGCCAGCCGAATGAAAAGCCTGCCAAAATATTACAACAACATCTGCTGCAGGAACGAACACAGGCTGGACTTCAATCCAAGACACTTAAAATCGGTGATGTGACCTGGAGCTACAGTGAAGGTGGTGCAAAGAACAAGCCTTCAATTCTGCTGATTCATGGTCTGGCAGGAACGCGAGATAACTGGAATCGGGTCGCACAGTTTCTGACTCCACATTATCATGTGATTATTCCTGACTTGCCGAGCAACGGCGATACCAAGGTTCCGGAGAATTTCGATGTTTCTGTGCCCAATGTGACTTTTCAGATGCGTTTATTCATTGAAACCTTAAATGTAGACGAGAATTTACATATTGCCGGACATTCCCTGGGGGGATCGATTGCCACGGTCTATGCCTCACAATATCCATTCGATACGCAAAGCCTGTTTTTAATCAATAGTGCCGGCCTGTATAAAATGGGCAATACGCCCTATACCAAAGACCCGCAAGCCCTAAAAGACCTGATCGTCAGCAAGCCCGGTGATCTGCAAGATGTCTCCAGACAGCTGATGCAGAACCCGCCGGTGATTCCTTATCAGCTCCAGTATGCACAGGAAAAACTGCTAATTTCACGTTCTGAGCAGACCAGTAAATCGATTGATCAGGTCGTGATGCTGAACCGGATTTATACACCGGAAACCTTTGCCCGCCTGACCCGCACAGTTGAAGCACCGACCTTGATTTTATGGGGCAGACAGGACCGGATCATCAATGTCGAAGTGGTTAAAGAACTGCATGCCCTGTTGAAACGTGCCGAAACGCCGGTGATTCTGAACAATGTCGGGCATATGCCGATTCTGGAAGCAGAAAAACAGGTGGCACAACATTATTTGCCTTTTCTGGCCAAGACCCAGACCCTAAAAAACCCGCTTGCTGATAAACTCATTCCTTTAAATTAAGTTTCAGAGCCGTTATGCAGAAACACCCGATGATTGAGCAGTTGATCGATGCTCAACTTGATTTTCTCGATCAGGCATTTTCTCAATCTGAAACGATTCAAACTGAGTTTCATGCGTTTTATCTGTGGTTACGTAAACAGAACCTGAAAGATCTATGGAGCTGTGATCTGATTCATCAGCTTTTACAAAAACAGATTCTGGATACTGCTGCCAGCAGCTTTCTGATTGAGCAGATTGCTGAGCATATCCGTTTTGCACTGGTACATCCGGCCAACGATACGACCAAAATTGCCGATGTGATTCCAGTCCTGACCGTGGATAAAATCGCACAATATGTTGCCAGTAAAAGTGGCCATCGTCAGCGTCTGATTAAGACCGTCGTGAATAATCCGGCATTTTCGGCCATGATCACGCAACTGATCCAGCATTCCATTCAGGATTATCTGGATAATTCTGTCATAGCTAAAAGCGTGCCCGGGGTTTCCCGTTTTATGAAAATGGGCAAGTCGGTACTGGAAAATGTCACCGATACGGATCTGGACAGTACTATTGCGCGTTATCTGCAAAAGAATATTTTAAAACTGAGCCAGATGAGTGAACATGTGCTGAACCAGCACTTTGATGATGAAAAACTCTATCATTTTCAGGCCAATCTCTGGCATAAAATTAAAGATATGCCGGTATCGGTATTGAAAAATTATATTGAGCTTCAGGATTTAAATCAGACAGTCGGTTTAGGACATGAGATCTGGGATCATTTACGTCAGACGGATTATCTAAAACAGCAAGTTCATGATGGAGTTCATACCTGGTATGTACGCAATCAGGAACATACTTTTGACAGCTTGCTGCGTGATCTGAATATTGATGAAGCCTTAATCCAGCATGAATTACAGCAATTGTTGAACCCAATCATTCAACAGATGGTTTCACAAGGTCATTTACGTGAACGTACACGCAGATATCTGGAACAGTTTTATTATTCAGAAGATACTTTGAAGATTCTTAAAGTATAAAGTTTAAAAAGCCGCTCGAGAGCGGCTTTTAAATTGTTTAGAAGTTATAGGTCAGTCCGACAAAGACTTCCTGACGATCCAGATAATAATCATTTGAAGCATTTACTAATTTTTTATCAAATAAATTATTGAGACCACCTCTAACAGTCACTTGATCGTTCACTTCATAATTCGCAGATAAGTTAAATACCGTATGTGGTTTTTGCATCACCACCGTATCTTCAATACTTGCCGTATATTGTTCACCGGTATATTGCGCTGCAAGTTCCAATGAAAGTGGATCAGTGGGGGTCCAGTTGAGTGCACTATAAACGGATAACTCGGGAATCGTTGAAAGATTTCTGCCAGTTACTAAGTTTTTTGATTCAAAATAATAGGTTGCATTGGTCTTCCAGCTTAAATTCTCTAAAAGTGGTAATGCCACACTTGCTTCCAAGCCCCGTACACGCGCTTTTTCAGCATTTTGATATTGTGTCCACCACACCCCATTAATTTCTCCTAAAGCACGATATTCAATTTTATTTTTAAAATCTGTGTGGAAATAAGTTAAACCGAGATCAAAATCATTTTGAGCAAAATTAAATCCAAGTTCATAGTTGGTACTTTCTTCAGGCTGCAGGTCTGCATTACCCGCCATATAACATCCGCCCGATACATAGCCTAAAGGTTTCAAGGATGTACATCCATTCCCCCCTGAACGCGTCGCTGCACCTGCAGTATTCTCTTTGAGTGAAGGAGCTCTAAAGCCCTGAGCAACACCACCTTTAATGGTCAATGCATCATTTGGTTGCACCACCAAATAAGCACGTGGACTATTATGTGTGCCAAATTTATCGTGATGATCAAAACGATTACCAAGGGTCAAATTGACTTGATCATTAAAAACAATTTTATCTTCAACGAACAATGCCCAAGTATCTCCTTCTAGCTCTGAACCATATTCTTTGCCGTCATAACTTGGAATAGCCAGCCCAATATTACGGGTATTAACCAGTTCTTCTGATTTCCATTGACCTCCCACTGTTGCAACATGCTCCACACCTAATTTAAACGGAATATTGAGATTAGCTTCTACAATGCTTTCCTTGGATTTTTGTGTGGTCGGCCCAGTCTCTGTCACCTGACTTTGATCATAATCATTGTAGTAAGCCGTAATTTTTGAATCACCGAAACCCCATTGAGCATCATGTGATAGAGACACTGAACGATGTTCTAACTCAGATGGACCCCATGCTAATAAAGCCTGTTCTTTACCATCCACCACCTGAGGCGTGGTCGAGGCATTATTCTCTTGCAAGCCATAACCCAGCTCTAAAGATAAGCTATGAATATCGTTCGGCGTATAATCGAACTTTAAGTTCGCATTCTGATCACGACTACCCGATTGTCCGGTTGCTTTACTTCCTGCCATTCCGGGAAGATTACGGTCAGAGATTTGATAGCCTTGATCCGCTTCCTGTTCAGTGATCCCGACTGTCGCACGCATACCTAATGTATCGGTTAAAGGGCCATATCCCACGAGTCCTGATTGAATGGTTCGCCCTAAATCCGAAGATGTCGTTGGCATGGTATGGTTTAAGGTCAATGAGCCACCCCATTCTGAAGGGATTTTTTTGGTAATGATGTTGATCACTCCACCCATCGCATCAGAGCCATATAAAGAAGACATGGGTCCACGTACAACCTCAATACGTTCAATCATTTCTGGTCTCACCCAGTTTAGATCTTGATGTCCTAGGTTTGCACGATAATTGGTATCTCGAGAAGAGCCCACACGTTTACCATCAATTAAGATCAGCGTGTAATTGTCAGGCATCCCGCGTAATTGTATTTTTGAACCTGCCCCATTTGAACTTAGGCCCCCTGTTACGCCGGGCACGCGTTTCAAGATATCGGCCAGACTTGAAACAGGCTGTTTCTGTATGTCTTCTGCCGTAATGACACTAATTGAAGCTGGCGCAGATTTAACATCAACTGCCTGTCCACTCGCAGTCACCACAATCGTTTGTAATTTGGTCGCATCAGCCTGTACGATTCCCTCTTTTTCTTCAGTAACTTGGTCTTGCGCTTGGACTGAAACAGTCATTGCTGTAAATACTGCGAAAGCTAAAGTTGTTTTTAAGAAGGGCTTATTCATACCTTGCACGTCCTAAGAGTTATGAAGAGATCATGTTTATTCGGTTGCGAAGTGTAACAGGGATTTCCACAAATGCAATTACTATTGATAATTATTATCATTAACATTTATTAAACTTAAAGCCAGATATAAAAAAACCTCGAAAGTTCGAGGTTTTTTAGAATGCGATAAATGAACTGTTCTATAGAACAGCTTATTTCATATACGCACCTTCAGATTGGCTATGATCCGTTTCATCAACGACATGCATCAATTCAGGAATATGCTGCTTTAGCGTGGTTTCTACCCCTTGTTTCAAGGTGATATCAATCGCTGAACAACCCTGGCAACCACCGCCAAATTTAAGCACCGCTGTTAAGCCATGCTCTGGGTCTTCTTTGACTTCAACCAGTGCACAGTTACCGCCATGCCCTGCCAGACCCGGGTTAATTTCAGACTGCAATACATAGGTAATACGCTCTTCTACCGACGCATCTGGCCCCACACGTGGCACTTTAGAGTTCGGTGCACGGAAGGTCAGCTGACCACCAAAACGGTCTTTGTTGTAGTCAATCACGGCATCAAGTAAATACGGAATAGATGGCGAGTCGATAAAAGCAGGGAACTCAGGGTATTCCTGCTTATAATCTGTCGGTACAACTTCATCAGGTGCACTATAGGCCATGCAACATTCAGCGCGAGGAGTACCCGGATGTTCTACAAAAACACGCACACCAATACCCGGGGTGTTCTGTTTATCCAGTAAATCCTTTAAATACTCTTGTGCTGTTGGTGTAATCAATAAGTTGGGAATTTCACCAACAACTGGAGTGCTGCTGTTCTCAGTCGACATAACAATAATTTCCTCAAGCTCAGACGGCTATTTTAACTGAAGATCGGGGGGAATTTTTAAAAATCAACTAAAATTGTCGGATTTATTATAAAAGTACAACTTTAGTGCAATTTTAATGGCATCATAATTGGCAAATAGGCACCATTAGAATTACTTTATATGCTTGATTTACCTTTTAATCACACCGTTACCATTATTCTGATCACCTGTATTGTGTCCTTTATTGCCTTCTCTAAAGAGACGGTGATGAATCGCCTGATTTTCTGGCCACCGGCACTGCAACGTGGACAATATGACCGCTTTATTAGCCATGGTTTTATTCACGCCGATGGAACTCACCTGCTATTCAATATGATTACCCTGTTCTTTTTTGGCAGTGTGATCGAGAGCTTTTATCGTCAGTATTTATATGATCTGGGTTTTATTCTGTTCTATCTGGGCGGTCTGATTGCAGCTATTATTCCAAGTTATCTGACCCATAAAAATAATCCGCGTTGGGCCAGCCTTGGTGCATCAGGTGCAGTCTCTGCAGTGCTGTTTGCCTATATTCTGTTTGAGCCGTGGAAGCTGATTTTTGTGTTCTTTATACCGGTTCCTGCGATTATTTTTGCCGTGCTCTATGTGGCCTATAGCATCTGGTCAGGCAAAAAAGGCAATAGCAACATTAATCATAGCGCGCATTTGTGGGGAGCAGCCTACGGCGTGATCATGACCATTATTCTGGAGCCACGCCTGATTCCGCATTTCCTGAATAAACTGATGCAGGTTCCGTTTTAATCAGGGTTATTGAAGGCTAGAGAAATAAGGCTACATATAAGATAAGCTTGATATTTCCGCTAAAAATAAATGAGAGCGCCATGGCTCTCTTATTTATTTGAAACATCTCGTAATATATTAAAAAGTCATGATGTCACTTATTGCCAATCTTGGAGTGAATTTTGCAGCGATAATGTATACATCTGTATATTAATTACTGTCATTTACGAGATATTTTGCATGTCCACTACACCAGACGGTCTTCAATTTCCGCTTCAGTCCAATCAACAAAAACCAAGTAGCTCAAAAACAGGACGCGCGATCATCGCAGCAGCTTTGGCCAATGTGAATCAGCACAGTGCTGCACAGGCACAATCAGAAAAAAACTGGCGCAAACAATATACCGTGCATTTTAAGCAACTGGTCGAGCAAGGGCTAAGCTCGCCTGAAGCCAGCCTGAAAATTGCTGAAGATGGTCTGGCACAGGCGCATCAGACCTTTGAATTTTACCGTGATGGCCAGAAGCATTTACTGAAAGATGCCCTCACCTTGCCCGCCGATCAACTACATAGCTTTAAATTGACGGGAAGCAGTCAGGCTGCACCAGAATGGTATGTGCCCTACCACGGCCAGAAGCTGCAAGGCGATGCCTTAGTGAAGCAGATTGAACGCTGGGAAAACCAAGGTATTATGGAAAGCAGCCATGCCAATGCCCTGCGTGAATGTGTGGCGCACCCAGAATGGTTTGATTTGTCAGATCGAACCATGGTGCTGTTTGGTGCTGCATCTGAAGCTGGCCCTTTGACCTGGCTGGCAAAATGGAAAGCCAATATTGTAGCGATTGACCTGCCAAACACCCGGGTATGGGGCAAGATTGTCGATACCATCAGCCAAGGCAATGCCACGCTGTATGCGCCCTGTACTGAAGCACTTGCAGAAGATACGCCTGACGATGTTCTAAAAGAAAAACTCGGTGCCAATCTTTTGACTCAGATTCCCGAGATTGCTAAATGGCTATTACAGTTTGAGCCGGATCTGGATCTGGCCGCAATTGCCTATCTGGATGGCGAGAAGCATGTCCGTGTTTCGATGGCGATGGATGCCATCATGAAATATGTCAGCGAACAAAAAGCCAATACCAGCCTGATGTATATGTGTACCCCGACCGATGTCTATGCGGTTCCAAGTGAAGTGATTGAAGCATCAAAAGTGAAATATGCGGAGCGCTCGAAAGCACAGACACTGATTTCCAAAGGTGTATCGACTGTAAGCCGCAAACACTTTTTTCAGAAAAATGCGCATGAGCTGATTCAATCTGGTGACCAGTCTTATGGGATTTGTGACTGTCTGGTCGTTGAACAAGGCCCAAACTACGCGCTGGCAAAACGTATCCAGCAATGGCGTGCTACCTTAGCGCGTGCTCAAGGCCAACGAGTTAGCATCAATATTGCGCCTTCTACGACCACTTATTCAGTCACCAAGAATCCGCTATTAAAAGCTGCGTTCAATGGTGCCAGCCTGTTTGATGTCGAAGCTTTTGCACCTGAAACCACAAATGCACTGATGGCAGCCCTGTGGATTCATGATCTGCGTAATGCTACCTCTGTGGCCAATCCTGAAGTGAAGCTGAATCATCCACTGGAATTGATGATGCAGGGTGCGAATCATGGTGGTTTGTGGCGAGTGGCTTATCTGGCGCGAACTGCATTACCTTTTGCTGCCCTGTATGGTTTTGCGACAGAGAAGTTACCCAAGGGATTATTGAGTAAGCTTAAGAAGTAATTGATTTCCTTGACTCTACCCTTCTCCTAGAGTCAATATTATTTTTATTCAAAATTCTCCCCCTCTCCCCAACCCTCTCCAAGGGAGAGGATTTTAAAAAACTTCATAAAAAAACGCTGCCGAAGCAGCGTTTTTTTACTTATCTAATAATATTAGAAAACTTTAAGTAACAACCAGTACAAAGTACCTGATAAACAAATTGTGGCGGGTAAAGTGAAAACCCAGGCAGACAGAATGGTTTTCACCATCTGGAAGTTCAGACCTGACTTATTCGCCACCATGGTACCTGCAACCGCAGAGTTCAATACATGAGTGGTCGATACCGGCATCCCGAAACCATCCGCAGCCGCAATGGTCGACATCGCCACCAGTTCAGCAGACATACCCTGACCATAGGTCATATGCTGCTTACCAATACGCTCACCGACTGTCACCACAATACGCTTCCAGCCAACCATAGTACCCAGACCCAGCGCCAGAGCAACGGCCACTTTCACCCAGGTCGGGATGTATTGCAAGAATGAATCCAGACTGTCACGGTATTGATCTACCGTTTTGTCCTGTTCAGCCGTCATTGCAGGTAAAGCTTCTGCTTTGTCCAAACGCTTGAAAGCTGTGGTACTTAAGTACATGTCATTCCGGAATTCTGAAACCTGTGCTTCAGGCACTTCCCTAATGCTGCTATAGCTACCGACTTTTTCACCTAAATGATCTGTGAGGCTCGCCAATGCAGGCACCACTTCAGGGGTGATTTCTTTGGTTTGGATATAAGTCGTGATGATCTGACGCGCTTTTTCATCTTCAATATCCGCATGGTCTGGATAAATCGCATTGGCCGTTTGCGCAGACAATTGACCAAAAGTCTGGATATGCTGTTGATCTAAGTTTTTGTTGAGTGAGTACGCCATTGGTACACAGCCAATTAAAATCAACATGATCAGCCCCATGCCTTTTTGACCATCATTTGAACCGTGCGCAAAGCTGACACCGGTACAGGTAAAGATCAAAATGGCACGAATTAAAGGGGGTGGCGGTTTATTACCTTCAGGTGGCTGGAACAGCTCCACCTGTTTCTTGAAGATTTTTTTCACCAGCAAGAACAGCACAGCGGCAAATGCAAAACCGATTAAAGGCGAAAATAACAGCGCCTTACCGACTTTCATCACCTGCTCCATGTCTATACCCGATGCACCGCTGCTCGCGTGCAGAATGTAGTTCATGATGCCCACCCCCAGAATCGAACCGATCAGGGTATGTGAGCTGGATGCAGGAATACCAAGAAACCATGTTCCCAGGTTCCAGACAATCGCAGCGATCAGCATGGCAAACACCATGGCAAAACCTGCTCCGGAGCCGACATTCATGATCAGCTCAACAGGTAACAGTGCAATAATACCGTAAGCTACCGCACCACTGGCCACCATAACCCCAAGGAAGTTACAGAAACCGGCCCACATTACAGCGACAGGCGCAGAAAGTGCATTGGTATAAATGACCGTGGCAACCGCATTGGCAGTATCGTGGAAGCCATTGACGAATTCAAAGCCCAGCGCAATAAACAATGCCGTCGCCAGGAGAATAATTGAATATAAACCCAGTGCAGGAACATGCGCTAAATCGGCAGACAATTGAAAACCGATATAAATAAGAGTAGAGATAATGACAGTTAGAAAAACTGGCATAAAGAATTTTGGTGTCGGCACGTGAACATTGGTCGACTTGTGCGAAGCCGACTCGTGTGCTGAATCTATGGGAGTTTGATTAGGATTCATGCAAGCAGGAATAGAGGATTCAAGAATTCCCCTATTGTTCAGTTAAATTGTGACAATTATATGACAAACTGCTGTCATATGAAGCAATAATTAGATTTTCTTGCTGCTATTCGTCCTGTTTAATCCCGAGTAAAACACTGCTGTTTGATTCAAGAAATCATCAACTTAAGATAAAATTCCAGCTTTTCAGAACTCAAAAACGTGTCCTGTTTTTGCGCTTAAAGCTTTGAAA
The DNA here is from genome assembly GCF_013416975.1 of Acinetobacter sp. YH18001. NCBI lineage: Bacteria > Pseudomonadati > Pseudomonadota > Gammaproteobacteria > Moraxellales > Moraxellaceae > Acinetobacter > Acinetobacter sp. YH18001. Next base: position 27,775 of record NZ_VPEU01000024.1, read on the forward strand.
CTCCCTCTACGCTTAAGATGACCATAATTTCTATGTACAGAGCATAGTCAATAAATATGACAATTTCATGAATAAAAGCATCAGCTTAATTTTTCAAATATATTTTTGCCAGTTTTAGCCAGATCCCATTTTAAAGCTGAATACGGCATAGACCGGATAACAAAAACCTGTCTTGTTCTAACTGACTTATCAAATTTTCATATCATGTATATCCATCATTCTGAGAAAGGAGGCGCAGAATTCAAGCATTAATTCTGCTAATATGGCCGATGTTTTTTGATTTCTACTGAGAAAGTTTGAATGTCGACACTTGCCACCTTAAAAGAACTTCTTGCCAAGAAAATTTTAATTATCGATGGTGCGATGGGTACCATGATCCAGCGCCATAAACTGGAAGAAGCCGATTACCGTGGCGAGCGTTTTGCTGATTGGGCTTATGATCTGAAAGGCAATAACGACCTGCTCGTTTTGACACAACCACAAATCATTCAAGGTATTCATGAAGCTTACTTGGAAGCTGGCGCCGACATTATTGAAACCAATACCTTTAACGGTACGCGGGTTTCGATGTCTGACTATCATATGCAAGATCTGGTTCCCGAGATTAACCGTGAAGCCGCGCGTCTGGCCAAAGAAGCCTGTGCCAAATATTCAACCCCAGAAAAACCACGTTTTGTGGCAGGTGTGATTGGTCCGACATCACGTACCACGTCTATTTCTCCAAACGTTAACGATCCAGCCTTCCGCAACATCACTTTTGATGCCTTAAAAGTGGATTATATTGAATCAACCAAAGCGCTGATTGAAGGTGGTGTCGACATCATCCTGATTGAAACTGTATTCGATACTTTAAATGCCAAAGCTGCGATCTTTGCGGTGAAAGAAGTCTTTAAAGAACTGGGCTATGAACTGCCAATCATGATTTCAGGCACCATTACCGATGCATCTGGCCGTACCTTAACCGGTCAAACCGCAGAAGCGTTCTGGAACTCGATGCGTCATGCAGAACCGATCTCGATTGGTTTTAACTGTGCGCTTGGTGCAGATGCGATGCGTCCACACGTCAAAACCGTGTCGGATGTAGCGGATACTTTTGTTTCAGCACATCCTAACGCTGGCTTGCCAAATGCCTTCGGTGGATATGATGAAACACCGGAAGAAACTGCAGCTTTCATTAAAGAATTTGCGGAAAGCGGTCTGATCAATATTACCGGTGGTTGCTGTGGTACCACACCGGATCACATCCGCGCAATTGCACAAGCAGTGGAAGGCATTAGCCCGCGTCAAATTCCTGAGATTGCGCCTGCCTGTCGTTTAAGCGGTTTAGAACCATTTAACATCACCCAGGATTCATTGTTTGTGAACGTCGGCGAGCGTACCAACGTCACCGGTTCGAAAAAATTCCTGCGTCTGATTCGTGAAGAAAACTTCGCCGAAGCACTCGATGTTGCCCGTCAGCAGGTTGAAGCCGGTGCACAAATTATCGATATCAACATGGATGAAGGCATGCTGGATTCACAAGGTGCCATGGTGCACTTCCTGAATCTGATTGCGTCTGAGCCGGATATTTCACGTGTGCCGATCATGCTCGATTCTTCTAAATGGGAGATTATCGAAGCAGGTTTGAAATGCGTGCAAGGTAAAGCCGTGGTGAACTCGATTTCCTTAAAAGAAGGTTATGACGAATTTGTCGAACGTGCCCGCCTGTGCCGTCAGTACGGTGCAGCAGTGATTGTGATGGCATTTGATGAAGATGGTCAGGCCGATACAGCAGCACGTAAAAAAGAGATCTGTAAGCGCTCTTATGATGTGCTGGTCAATGAAGTGGGCTTCCCTGCTGAAGATATTATCTTTGACCCGAACGTGTTTGCGATTGCGACAGGGATTGTAGAACATAATAACTATGCGGTTGATTTCATTGAAGCGACTGGCTGGATTAAAGAAAATCTACCCCATGCCATGATTTCAGGTGGTGTCTCTAACGTCTCGTTCTCATTCCGTGGTAATGAGCCAGTACGTGAAGCGATTCACTCAGTGTTCTTGTACCATGCCATTCAAAAAGGCATGACCATGGGGATTGTGAATGCCGGTCAAATGGCGATTTATGATGACATTGATAAAGAATTAAAAGCTGCCGTTGAAGATGTGGTTCAAAACCAGAATCAAGGCGAAAGTGGTCAGGATGCAACAGAACGGCTGCTGGCTGTCGCTGAAAAATATCGTGGTCAAAGTGGTACGCAAAAAGCCGAAGAAAACCTGGAATGGCGTAATGAATCTGTTGAAAAACGTCTTGAATATGCACTGGTCAAAGGCATCACGACGTATATTGACCAAGACACTGAAGAAGCCCGTTTAAAATCAACCCGTCCACTGGATGTGATTGAAGGCCCATTGATGGCAGGTATGAACGTGGTTGGCGACCTGTTTGGTGCCGGTAAAATGTTCTTGCCGCAGGTGGTAAAATCTGCGCGTGTGATGAAGCAGGCAGTGGCTTGGCTGAATCCGTTTATTGAAGCTGAGAAAACCCAAGCTGAAGCCAAAGGTAAAATCCTGCTCGCGACGGTAAAAGGTGACGTACACGACATCGGTAAGAACATTGTCGGCGTGGTGCTGGGCTGTAACGGTTATGACATCGTGGATCTGGGCGTGATGGTGCCGTGCGAGAAAATCCTGCAAACCGCAATTGATGAAAAAGTCGATATTATCGGTTTGTCTGGTTTGATTACGCCGTCTCTGGACGAGATGGTCTTTGTTGCCAAAGAAATGCAGCGTAAAGGCTTTAACATTCCACTAATGATTGGGGGTGCGACTACCTCTAAAGCGCATACGGCTGTGAAGATTTCACCGCAATATCAAAATGATGGTGTGTACTACACAGCTGATGCTTCACGTGCCGTGGGTGTGGCAACACAATTGCTTTCTGCCGAGATGAAACCAAAACTGGCAACGGACTATGCGGCGGATTATGAAAAAATCCGTACACGTTTAGCCAATAAGCAGCCGAAAGCCGCCAAATTGTCTTATGCAAAATCAATTGAAAATGGCTTTAAAATTGATTTTGGTGCACACACTCCAGTAAAACCAAACTTCATTGGTTCGGAAACTTTCACCAATTATCCACTTGAAACCTTGGTGGAATATTTTGACTGGACACCGTTCTTTATTTCTTGGAGTCTGGCGGGTAAATTCCCGAAAATCCTGGAAGATGACGTAGTTGGCGAAGCAGCACGTGACTTGTTTGAACAAGCACAAATTATGCTGAAAGATATCATCGAGAATAAACGTTTCGATGCGCGTGCCACCTTCAGCATTTATCCTGCCAACCGTGTGGCAAGCGACACTGTTGCTGTGGCAGATGAAAATGGCAATGTGACCCATACTTTTGAACATCTACGTCAGCAGTCGGATAAAGTGACAGGCAAAGCCAACTATTCTTTGGCGGACTTTATTGCACAGAAAGATGTGGCTCAGGATTATTTGGGTGGTTTTACAGTTTCAATCTTTGGTGCGGAAGAGCTGTCGCAAGAATACAAAGCCAAAGGCGATGATTATTCTGCAATTATGGCGCAGGCTTTAGGTGACCGATTTGCTGAAGCATTTGCTGAACATTTGCACCAGCGTATCCGTAAAGAATTCTGGGGCTACCAAGCAGATGAACAATTGTCGAATGAAGATTTGATTAAAGAGAAGTATGTCGGTATTCGTCCTGCACCGGGCTACCCTGCGTGTCCTGAACATTCTGAAAAAGCGCCACTCTTTGACTGGTTAGGTACAACTGACAAGATTGGAACTTACTTAACCTCTAGTTTTGCAATGTGGCCACCTTCATCAGTCAGCGGTTTCTATTATGCAAATCCTGAAACTGAATACTTTAACGTGGGTAAAATCTCTGGCGACCAGTTGGAAGATTATGCGAAGCGTAAAGGTTGGACGCTGGATGAAGCGAAACGTTGGTTAGCGCCGAATTTGGATGATTCAGTGGTTTAATCCCCCTCGATCCCCCTTTGATAAAGGGGGAAGATTCCATTCGTATCGAATATAAAAAACCCCTCAAGTGAGGGGATTTTTTATTTTTCAATCAATTAGTCTTAACTTTCTCAATCGCGAACGAATACCACCCTCTTTACGTGAATGTCGTTTTGCAATTTCTTTAATAGACAGCTTTTCATCCATAAATGCATCAATCAGACGAACTTCCTCATCTTCTGTCCACTTTTGCCCAATCATTGAATCATTGATATTTTCTATATCTTCTTGGGAAATGGTTACTTCAGATTTTTCAATACTAACTTCCACCGAGCTTTCTTCGACGTCCAATAAACTAGTTGCTTGCTCATAGATCTTTTTAACATCGGCAAGAAATCCTTTATTTTCACATCCCAGGATAAATAGTTTATTTTGTGCACGAGTCATACCCACATAAGCAAGTTTTCGCTCGGAATCTAAATCACGATTTTCACCGAGTCGTGGCATGTAATCTAGCCCAACGAAAAAAACATGTGGAAACTCCAAACCTTTGGATGACTCCACATTCATAATTTTAATTGAATTTTTATTTAAGTCTAATGCCTTCTTCTCTACGCTGCTAAAAATAAATTCTGCTTCAACATTTGGTATATAAGTATTTAATTTTGACTTCAACTCACTCACAAAAATATCGTATACGGCTGATTTTGCCTGTAATACAGCAATCTCCCTTGGTGCAGTTTCTGATTGCAACAATTGACGAATTTTCCGAGCGATCAAATCGGCCAAGTGACGGACATCATTTTTATGATAAATACTTGGATATTCTCCTGTTTTACATTCGCCTGTGTCAGGATCTAAAATACGATCGTATTCGTCATTATTTTGTAAGCTATCCGGTTGTTTAGAATTCAAAAATGCTTTGGCAATATCTAAAATTTCTTTAGTATTACGATAACATTTATATAGTTCTACTGGTTTTTTACCTTGAACCTGCAAGCCAACAGAGCGCCAGCTTGGCTTTTTGCGGTTGAAAATATTTTGTGCAGGGTCATAACAGAACAAAATATTGTTACTCTCAGATTTCACTAGTTTAGATAGCCCAATAATCCATTCCTGCGCAAAGTCTTGTCCTTCATCAATCAGAATAGCGTCATATAATTCAGCGTCTAGTACATCCTTCTTTTCCAGGTAATCCAGTAAAATGTGCCCCACCCGGGTATTATATTCGGACTGCTTTTCCTGAAGCAGCATAGATAAATTCGCTCCAGTTAGCTGCTTGACAAGGCTATGAAAATTAAGAACTTCAATTTTCTTATTAAAATCATCACCGAACATATGCTTTAAATGGTTGCATAAAGAATTGTTATAACAAACCACTAAAATCTTATAGTCAGGATAAATTGTTTTTAGATACTTGGCACGGCATGCTAAAACCAAAGTTTTGCCACTTCCTGCTACACCTTTTAAAATACGATGCCCATCACCAATATTTTTGGCAATTGATTCTTGTGTTAAATCTAAAGCTTTAATTTCTTGTGGCTCTAAGGCAAATAGCTCATCTTGTTTAAACTCATTGACACGAATTTCCGGAAAAATCATATACCGAAGAAATTTCTCTTCCGCCTGAGTTAAAGGTTCAAATGGAAATGCAACATCTTGGAAAGCCTTAATTAATTTTTGTTTAAACGTTTTATTTTCGGCAACTAAACGTAAATCATCCTTGTATATGGTCTTATGCTCGGAGCTAATAGCTGGAAAGCTGAGTCCAATCCCCTTAGCATCCTCTTGTTTTAATTCAGTATAAATCACACAACTACTGATCGGAAACTTAACATTTCCTTGATAGGGACCACTCTTTTGTAAAAATATCGCAGTCTTTTTGAATTGATTTAAAATATTTAGCATGCACTTACGTACTTGCATTTCAGGATTCTGAACAGACACTATTTTAGTGTCATTTTTATTATAAAAACGTCCTGTGAATGTATCTGGATTTAGTGTTTCAAATCGTTCTTTTGACCAATCCTTGACTTCAACTACTAATAAACCATGCTTTGGCAACCACACCAAAAAATCAGTATAACGATTTAATGCTTTCGGTTCATACCAGATAATAGCATTTTCATCTTGAAATATATGTTCCAATAATTGGTAAACTTTCCTTTCCCCACTACTGGCAGATCTTAAGTGTTGTATATTTGGAGGAATGAGTTCAGCCACGATAATATTTTCTCTAAATCTTAATTAATAAATTGAATGATATATCAAAGAAAGCTCACTAATCTAATAGCACAATCAAATTCCAGTTCATCTTTGTAAAAGGTAATAGGTTTTACTTCTTAATAGAGAAATTAAATCAAACAATATACATATCAAAAACGTTATTTTTCTGACTCATTCATTAAAATTTATCCGCTTTTACATTTTTAACTCTGCAAAAATCATTACTTTCTATAATAATAGAGCAATAAATTTATCTCCCAAATCAATCACTCTTGGTGTTCCAATGAAAAAACTCATCAACAACCCTGAAAACCTGGTTGTCGAAATGTGCAAAGGCTTTGTCCTCGCTCATCCAGAACTCGCATTTACCGAGTCACACAAAATCATTTCAAGAAAAGCAAAACATAATAATGTCGCACTGATCAGTGGTGGCGGCAGCGGTCACGAGCCGGCACATGCAGGCTTTGTCGGCGCAGGTATGTTAGACGCAGCCGTTTGTGGTGACGTATTTGCATCACCTTCACAAATTCAGGTCTACAAAGCATTGCAGCATGTCGCAACAGACAAAGGCGTGCTGATGATCATTAAAAACTATTCTGGCGATATGATGAATTTCCAGAATGGTGCAGCGCTTGCAACAGATGACGGCATTAACGTGGATTACGTCAAAGTAGCAGATGACATTGCAGTCAAAGACAGCTTATATACTGTCGGTCGTCGTGGTGTTGCCGGTACAGTATTGGTGCATAAAATTGCCGGTGCAGCTGCATCAAAAGGTTTAGAGCTTGCGGAAGTCAAAGCTGTGGCTCAAAAAGCTGCGGACAATGTCATTAGTCTTGGTTTTGCTTATAGCTCATGTACCGTTCCTGCCAAGGGCACACCAACCTTTACTCTTGCCAATGATGAAATGGAATACGGCGTGGGCATCCACGGTGAACCAGGGATTCGTCGTGAAAAAATATTGCCATCAAAAGAACTGGCACAACGTATTATCGATGACCTGTTTCTTGACCGTCCTGACCTGACTGAAGTAGCGGTATTGGTCAATGGTTTTGGTTCAACGCCAATGCAGGAGCTGTATGTCTTTAACAACGATGTTTGCGAACATTTGGCACGTAAAGGCATCAAAATTTATCGTACTTTTGTCGGTAACTACATGACCAGTATCGACATGAACGGTGCATCAGTATCTTTACTTGCGCTGGATGCTGAACTTAAAACCTATTTAGATGCAGAAGCCAATACCCCTGCATTTAAAACGGATGGTTCACCTGCACTACCTTTTGAATTTGCAGCAAAAAATGCAGCAGCTGAACGCAGCGCCAATACCGAAGTTGAAACCCAACCTGAACATGCAATAATCAGCAATGAGCAATTCACGATTGAGAATATGCGTTATGTCGTCGATGTCATGGCGGCTTGCATTATTAAAAATGAAGTGCCTTTCTGCGAGTTAGATGCACATGCCGGCGATGGTGATTTCGGCATGAGCGTGGCCAAAGGCTTTAAACAGCTAAAACGTGAATGGCAAAGTCTGATTCAAGCACAGCATATGGATGAATTCATGCTGAACTGCTCAATGATCATTATGGAACACTGTGGCGGCGCATCAGGTCCAATCTGGGGTTCAGCCTTCCGTGCCGCGAGTAAGGCCATTCAAGATAAAACCAGTTTAACTGTCGCTGACTTTGCTGAAATGTTGCAGGCGGCAGTCAAAGGCATTCAAGTGACCGGTGAGCGTTCATTTGGTCGTGGTGCCGTGGTGGGGGATAAAACCCTGATTGATGCCCTAGTACCATGTGCAGATTCATGGTCTGCCAATACCGGCAAGACTTTTAAAGAAAACTTTGTCTTGGGTGCAGCGGCTGCGGTAAAAGGTGCAGAATCGACTCAAGAGATTGTGGCACGTATGGGCCGTGCCGGTACGGTCGGTGACCGTAGCTTAGGCTATCCGGATGCCGGTGCACATGGTTTAGGTGTGATCTTTAGCGACATTGCAGCACATATTAAATAAATCATTTATTAAAAAAGCCTCGAATCATCGGGGCTTTTTTTATTTCCAGGATACAGCCGGTGCTCAAGCAAGACAGCAGAAAGAACGTCTATTGAAATTTTTCTAGATACTTGTTCAGGTTTTCTTTGACCACGACCCTTTTATTGCCCTTCATCTGTGCTTCACTCAAAATTCCTTCCGAGTCAACCACCACAACAGGATGACCATCCTTTTTCAAACGCGCCACGCCTTCAAATAACATGCGGGCGCCGACATTATGAATTAGGGTCAAATTGGTCAGATCCAGTATAATTCGTTTTTTGCCTTCCGGTTCATCTTCCAAAATACGCAGCAGCATTTCCGATTCAGTAAACTGCAATACGCCACGCAGTTCATACACCACCACATGATCGCGTTTTCCAGTGAGATAACGGTTTTGTAAAATGGTTTGTGCCGACGGCGTCCCTTCCATTAAATGTAGCCCCATTTCCCGGGATATACGTTCAAAGATATCGACCCCACGCGCGCTATGCCCATGTTCATCAATTCGTGGAGAAAATACGGCGATGCCCACCTGTCCAGGCAATACGCCAATAATGCCGCCTGCGACCCCACTTTTTGCCGGAATGCCCACCGTGGTCAGCCAGTCACCGGCAGCATCATACATCCCGCAAGTGAGCATCACGCTCAGGACTTGCCGCACCACAGAACGATCCAATAATTTTTTACCGGTCTGCGGCTGAATCCCACCGTTGGCGAGTACCCCGGCAATCATCGCCAGGTCTTTGACCGTCACCTTGATTGAACATTGCTTGATATAACCATTGACAATCGCTTCTGGATCTTCTTCCAATACTCCTACTGTACGCAGCATATAACCCAAGGATCTGTTACGAAACGCTGTTTTCAGTTCGGAGGTATATACATCGGTATCAAAACTCAGTTCACGTCCAGCCAAACCGCTTAAAAAACGGCGCAACTGTTCCGCCCGGGATACTGTGCGTTTATAGGGAATCAGGGAATGGGCAGTAATGGCACCCGAATTGATCATCGGATTTTTCGGAATATTGGTGTCTTTCTCCAGTGAAATCTGGTTAAAGGCCTCGCCCGAAGGTTCCACGCCCACTTTTTCCATGACCTTGGTCAGGCCAACTTTCTGCAAGGCCAAGGCATAGGCAAAAGGCTTGGACATGGACTGCATGGTGAACTCAACCTCGTCATCACCGGTGGAATAGATCGTGCCATCTACGGTGGAGAGTGCCAAAGCAAACTTCTCTGGATCGACTGCTGCCAGCTCAGGAATATAGTCGGCCAAGGCCCCTTTATCATTGTCTTGGCAGGAGCTTAAAACATGCTTGAGATAATCTGGCACCGGTGTTTTCATCGAATGAGCGTATTCCAATTCACTATTATTTTTAACTAACATAGCGGTTTTTGACTTAAGTACCAGAGTGAAAAGGTAATTTTCTGCATATCTGTGTGATGGGTTGTGCACACTTTGCGTCAGCTCCTCCAGAAATTAAATTGTAGGTTTGTTCATAATTTTCTTTTTAAGAGCGATCAAAAAAGGGCAATACTGCCCTTTTTATTGAGTCTGGATGATCTATTTCACCTTGGTTCTGCGAATCATCTTGTACAGGACTTTTGGCGAAATACGCGACACCAGTACCCCGAGTTTTTCTTTCTTGCCGCCAATCACGATATATTCTTCGCCACTCTGCAAAGCTTGTACAGTTTGACGGGCAAAATCTTCTGCGGACAGACCATTTTCAATCGCTTCATCTGCATGCCCTTGCGGCTTCCCTTGACCATTTAAAGCGTTCAGGGACACATTGGTTTTAACAAAACCGGGGAAAATCACCGATACGCCAACCCCCTGATCTGTCACTTCAGCACGCAGGCTGTTGGCCCACATATGAATTGCTGCTTTGGCTGCGGAATAAGACGCGCGATATTGTGTACCGAGCAAACCTGCAACACTGGAAATAAACACGATACGGCCGGTTTTTTGTGCCAGAAAATTTGGCAGTACGGTTTTGGTCAAAAATACCTGCGAGAAATAATCGACTTCCATAATGGCGCGTTCAGTCTGCATGGTGGTTTCTGCAATCAGGGCACGCTGACTGAGTCCGGCATTATTGATCAGCCAGTCAATCCGGCCTTTTTGTTGCACAACCTGCTCATAGGCATGGCGAACCTGACTTTCATCGGTGATATCAGCCGTGATGGAAATATGCTGATCCGGATTGATCAGGCTTTGGCGCACATTTTCCAGTTCTTCATGACGGCGCGCAGTCAATACCACCTGCGCTCCCTGTGCGGCACATTGCTGTGCAATCGCCTTGCCAATCCCTGAAGATGCGCCAGTAATCCAGACCACTTTTCCATTTAAACTTTCAACTTTCGCCATGAAATCCTGTTTCCTTTGTTTTAATAAATATGGTGCGGCCTTTCATCTTCCAGAAATGCCAGTAAATGCTCGAAATAATAACGCATCGTATCAGCATCATAGATGCTACCGAGCTTGTCAAAACGTTTATAGCCGAGCTGGGTGGTTAGGTGAATCACCCCATTTAAGGTTTTATCGACCACAACATTAAACTTCAACAGGTTTTTCGGTTCACGGATCAGACAGGTCACGCCCTGATCAACGACCTGGGTAAAGGCTTTGAGTGCCGGCGAGACATACTGATGATTGCCGGTTTTCATCTGATCCACACAACCCAGTAACTCCATCACCAGCATCTTTTCCACCGGATAACGCACAAAAACATCGCCGTCATGCGTATAGGTCATGCGATGCAGATAATTCACCATGGGCATGAGCCGTTCATTGCCAAATAAGGAAACCGACCAAGGCATATATTTACGTGTCGTCTCAATAATGTGCTGAATCACTTTTTCAGATTCACTGTCGGGAGATTTCGCGATCTGCACCATCTGACCAAAAATCTGGTCAATAATTTCACAGGCCATATCGGCCAGATTTTCACCGAGCGGTTTAGCCAGACTGTCTGGATCACCGGCATTTAATCTAGAATGAAGGTCGATAAAGCGCTGATGGGTTTCAGGCTGGATCTTCAGGGAAATGCTATAGCTCATCTTGTTATCCTTTTTAATCTTCTGCGATGAGTCGCGTTTTTTATCTTTGCATCATACGACGAGTTGCTCTGCATGCCAATTGTCTAAAGTTTGCATTTGGTTAAGCTGCCGCATGCACTATTTTTTTTGCTACAATAGATCCAATTTTTCATCTACTTTTGATCTGTTTAGACTATGACTGATTCAGCGCAAAATATCGCGACAACTTACGATCCGACTGAGATCGAGAAAAAATGGTACCAAACTTGGGAAGAACGTGGCTACTTCAAGCCGTCTGAAAAGGGCGAGTCTTTCTGTATCATGATTCCGCCGCCGAATGTCACCGGTAACCTGCACATGGGTCATGGTTTTAACAATGCCATTATGGATGCATTGACGCGTTATAACCGTATGTCGGGTAAAAATACCCTGTGGCAGCCGGGTACGGACCATGCAGGTATTGCAACGCAAATGGTTGTTGAGCGTCAGCTCGGTGCAGAAGGCATTAGCCGTCATGACCTGGGTCGTGAAAAGTTCATCGAAAAAGTATGGGAATGGAAAGAACAGTCTGGCGGTAACATTACCCGTCAAATCCGTCGTTTAGGTTCGTCTGTAGATTGGTCACGTGAACGCTTCACCATGGATGAAGGTCTATCCAATGCGGTTAAAGAAGTATTTGTTAAACTGCATGAACAAGGTCTGATTTACCGTGGTAAACGCCTGGTTAACTGGGATCCAAAACTCCAAACTGCGCTGTCTGACCTGGAAGTTGAGTCTGATAAAGAAGAAGCAGGTTCACTGTGGCACTTCAAATATTTCTTTGAAGACAAGTCACTTCGTACCCACGATGGTAAGGATTACATCGTTGTTGCAACAACACGTCCTGAAACATTGCTTGGTGATACTGCGGTTGCAGTTGCCCTTGATGATGAACGTTATGCAGACTTGGTGGGTAAAAACATTATCCTGCCAATTACCGGTCGTAGTGTTGCCATTGTCAAAGATGAATATGTCGACAAAGAATTCGGTACCGGCTGTGTAAAAATCACCCCTGCACACGACTTCAATGACTATGAAGTAGGTAAACGCTGCGAATTGCCAATCATCAACATCTTCAACAAAAATGCTGAAGTGCTTGCTGAGTTTGAATATATCGCCAAAGCGGGCGAGCAAATTTCTAAAACTATTACTGCACCTGCAGAGTACATTGGTTTAGAGCGTTTTGAAGCACGTAAGAAAGTTGTTGAACAGGCCGAAGCTGAAGGCTGGTTAGAACAAATTCAACCGTACACATTGAAGCCACCTCGCGGTGACCGTTCAGGTGTGATCGTTGAGCCGTTATTGACAGACCAATGGTATGTGAAGATCGCTCCGCTTGCTGAACCTGCGATCAAAGCGGTTAAAGATGGCGACATCAAATTCGTACCTGAGCAATACAGCAACATGTACATGGCCTGGATGAACAACATTCAAGACTGGTGTATCTCTCGTCAATTGTGGTGGGGTCACCGTATCCCGGCTTGGTACGATGCTGAAGGTAATGTTTACGTAGGTCGTGATGAAGCTGAAGTGCGTGAGAAAAATGGCATCCCTGCTGATGTTCAATTAGATCAAGACGAAGACGTGTTAGATACATGGTTCTCATCGGGTCTTTGGACATTCTCAACTTTAGGTTGGACGGGCGACGAAGCGAAAGATAAAGAAAACTATTTCTTAAATACCTTCCATCCGACTGATGTACTTGTTACTGGTTTCGACATCATCTTCTTCTGGGTTGCCCGCATGATCATGATGACCATGCACTTCATGAAAAATGAAGATGGTACGCCACAAGTTCCGTTCAAAACGGTGTATGTACATGGTTTGGTACGTGATGGCGAAGGTCAGAAGATGTCTAAATCTAAGGGTAACGTGCTTGACCCATTAGACTTGATTGACGGTGTTGATCTTGAAACCTTAGTACAAAAACGTACTACAGGACTTATGAACCCGAAACAGGCATCGAAGATTGAAAAATCAACCCGTAAAGAATTCCCTGAAGGGATTCAATCTTACGGTACAGATGCGGTTCGTTTCACATTCTGTGCGCTTGCCAACACCGGTCGTGACATCAAATTCGACATGAAACGTGTGGAAGGTTACCGTAACTTTGCCAACAAAATCTGGAACGCAACCCGTTTCGTGATGATGAACTGTGAAGAGCAAGTGATTGGTCAGGAAGTTCGCCAAGACCTTTGGGAATTGCCTGAACAGTGGATCGTCAGCCGTCTGCAAAAAGCGGAACAAGCGGTGCAAACTGCATTTGCTACTTACCGTTTAGACTTGGCTGCACAAGCAATTTACGAGTTCATTTGGAATGAATACTGTGACTGGTATGTTGAGTTAACCAAGCCTGTTCTAAATGATGAAAACATTTCAGTTGAGCGTAAAGCTGAAATTCGTCGTGTTCTTCTTGCTGTAATGGAAGCATCTTTACGTTTAGCGCATCCGTTGATGCCTTACTTAACAGAAGAAATCTGGCAAACACTTGCGCCGAAACTCAACATCGTTGGCGAAACAATCATGTTAGCGCAGTACCCTGTTGCTGACCAAGCGCTCATCAACGACCAAGCTGAAGCAGATATGCAATGGCTGCAAGGTTTGATTGGTGCGGTACGTAACATTCGTGGTGAGATGGGTCTAGGTAATGCGCGTTTGTTGCCTGTTCTGCTTCAAAACACGACAGATGCAGAAAAAGCACAGATTGCTCGTATTGAACCGTTGTTTAAAGCATTGGCGAAAGTTGAAAGCATTACGTTCTTGAGCGATGCTGAACAACCGCCATTGTCTTCATCAAGTGTTATCGGTCATGTATCTGTATTCGTTCCAATGAAGGGCTTAATTGACCCTAAAGCGGAATTGGGTCGTCTACAAAAAGACTTAGACAAGGTTCAAAAACAGCATGACCAAATTGAAACTAAACTTTCTAACGAAGGTTTCGTAGCGAAAGCACCTGCGGCTGTGGTTGAAGGCGAGAAAGTGAAACTTGCTGAGTTTGCTGATCAGTTAGCGAAGATTAAAGCAAATATGGAGCAGATTGCGGCGCTTTAATGCTGTAATTTGATTCAAAAAATCCCCTCAAATGAGGGGATTTTTATTTACTCTTCTTCCCAATCAAAATCCTCATCCTCCCAATTGATATAAGAAGAATCATCTAAATAACGAGTAAAAGTGAATTCATTTAAATTTTCATAAAAATGAATTAATTTATTTACTTCTCGATCGACTATATTTTCTTGCTCTAATGTTAATTTTGGCAAATGTATATCATGACGACCACTTTCGGCTGCAAAAATATTACCCTGATCATATATTGCTTCTGTCTTGTAATTACCTTGAGCTAAATCATGACCAAAATAATGAGCAAATTTTTGCCATTTCCATGCTTCAATCAAATCATTCTCTTTTAATTTTTTGATTTCATCGAATCCATCACAGACGATTCGATCAAATATATCTCTTAGGCATTCTTCATTACCACGCTTTGTTAATTCCAATTCTATATCTGATGGATAATTTGAATGACTATAGTCATACATATCTTCATCAAAATCGTCGTCATCAACGTAATGATCATTATCTCCAAATTGATAAAGTTCTAGCTGAGCAGGAAAACTTCCTAAATCAGCAGCAATTTTTAAATACTTTATATAGTTATCTTTATATTCATCATTACGTTCTTTTTCTTTAATAAAATTATCTAAGCCTGCTTTCCAAGTTGGACTAATTTCTTTACCTTGCAAATATCTATGATAAAGATAATTCATATCTTTATTCTGCTCATCAAAATCACTTTCACAATCACTATAAAATTGTGCAATCAAATATGGATAAATAGAAACCTGAGGGAACTCTATAAAGGTTTTTTTCAGCCGTTCTAAAACATTGTCATGCAGTGAATCATCATCCAAAGCATGTCTAACAAGCTGACTCATTTCCTCATTTGTTAAATATAAAAAATGATAATTTGAAAGATGCTTTTGAAAAAAAGGTGCTAGCGCAATTGAGACGTTTAATTCCTCACAGCGATTTATTCGGTTCTGATGATGCAAAATGACTTTATTGCTCCAAACATCAACGTGACTGAGCTGGATGAAGGCGCGAAACCGTTTGATATCGTGCTTGAAAAACGTGACGCAAAATTGAATACT
>NZ_VPEU01000025.1:0-42919 GCF_013416975.1 Acinetobacter sp. YH18001
TGTACACAGTGCACTGGGTTATGTATCGCCTTTTGAGTTTGAAGCAATGTACTATGATAAGATTAATCCGTTAGGTCAGGTGGCCTAACTTAAATAAAAAAGTCTCCGACAAACCCGGTACGGTTCAAGTTGATTTCTGAAGCGGTGATCGGAGGATTTAAACCTTATCAAATTGTATTCAATATATAAGCTAGAGGGCTAAACGTGTCGATAATTCATCTTCGAGTTTAGCAATTTGCTGACTTAGGGCAGAAGTTCCAACATCCAATTTTTGAGCTGCCTTACCTAAGCTTCCTGATTCGACTATAGATATAAAATATCTTAATTGTTTCAGCTCCATTTATTCCCTCATTTACTTGCTGCAACTATTCCTTAGTTTGTATAGAAAACACTTGAAACTATCGACAAGCCTATAAATATCTTCTAACTAAGTCCTTAAATGATAAGAATAATTAAATTAAAGTGTACTAGCTCGAACCATCAATAATGCCTTTAGCATGTAATACCGCCAGTTCTTCTCGGGTTTTAAATTGCGATAAAATTTTCCCAGTATGTTCACCCAATTGTGGCGCAGCGTGCTTATATTCAACCGGTGTATCGGATAACTTAATCGGTGAACCAATCATTTTAAACTGACTATTCAACGGATGTGCAACATCCACCACCATATCACGCGATTTAATTTGTGGCTCATTCAATGCATCTTCGATTGAGTTAATCACCCCGACCGGTACTTTTACTGCATGAATGGCCGCCACCCAATCTTGTGCATTTTTAGCCAAGAAATATTCTGACAGTAATGGAATCAATTCATCACGATGCTTAACCCGATCCTGATTACGCTGGAATTTTTTATTTTCTAATAATTCAGGCAACTCAATGGCGATACATAAATCTTTAAACTGCTTATCATTACCACAAGCAATAATAAATTCTTTATCTTTGGCCTTAAAGGTTTGATACGGCACGATATTAGGATGATTATTTCCCATGCGCTTTGGAGATACGCCAGTGGTGAGATAATTCATACCCTGATTGGCCAGTGTAGCTATCCTGACAATAAGCAGCTGCAGCATCACGAATCATGCGCTCTTCTGAGGTCAATTGCTGTTCGATTAAAAACGGGTCTTGCCAATTAAAATTTGATTGCTTTACTTTCTTCGTATTTACCATCTGATTCATAGTGTCCTACCAGTCCCTTATATCCATACATTGTATTATTCTGGAACTGACTGTATGCGTGAATAATCTTTCTTTCAAACAATAAATATGCATGCAGTTATGCAAAAACCGCATATCTTATTAAAATTAACAACTCTCAAATATAAATGACTGACCTATTGGGGCAATTTTAACACTAATGTCTTATAGTCAAAGAATACTGATATGTAATTTATTAATATCTTAATATTTTCAAGGATGAATTTATGCGCCGTAAAATTCCGCCTCTACAAGCACTTTTATGCTTTGAATCGGCAGCACGGCATGCGAGTTATACGCATGCATCACAAGAACTATTTCTAAGTCAAAGTGCGGTTTCTCGACAAATACAACAATTAGAAAATTATTTAAATGCTCTCTTATTTACCCGCACTCGTCATGGCGTAGAATTAACTTATGTAGGATAAACAATATTACAAAAGTATCACTCATTATTTAAAGGGATTGGAACAAACCACTCTGGATGTCATTGCACATAAAGGACAAGGAGGTACTCTAAAATTAGGTGTGGTACCAACATTCGCTACCCGGTGGTTGTTACCCAAATTACCCAGCTTTAACCAGCTTTATCCTGAAATTACGATCCATTTAGAAACGAGCACACGACCTTTTTTATTTAATGACCATATTTTAGATGCTGCTATTTATGCAGGCACCCCTCAACAAGTTGAACAATGGCCTGGCACATACAGTCACTTTTTAATGCATGAAGATGTGGTTGCGGTATGTGCACCTAGCTTAATCAAACACTATTTTCCAGATGCGACTATGATCAATATCAATAGCTTTGATTTAAGTGCACAACAATTAATAGAGCTCCCTTTATTACAGCAAACGACAAGACCACATATTTGGGAGGAATGGTTTAATCTCTATCCTATAAAACATCCAACCCCCAATCATGGCCAACGACATGAATTATTTTCAATGTTAGCAGTTGCAGCCAATCATGGTATGGGAATGGCACTAATTCCACAGATGCTGATTGAAAAAGAGTTACAGAAAGGTGAGCTTGTTATGGTTTCCACCAAAAAACTCGAAAAAAAGCGCGCTTATTATTTAATGCATTCTAGTCAGGAAAATTCACCATTGATTGAAAAATTTGTAGAATGGATTCAGAAAGAGTTAAGTAATGAATATACTCAGCGCTTTAGTGGTCCGTGTATTGGATCTACGGATGGCATATGCTACTGATTTTCTGCCTCAAACAATCCAAAAGAAATTTTTATGCTACTGCCGGTCGCTACTAATTAAAATAAAAATCCAGAAAATACGTGAAAATCTCCGAACAGGTAAGTAATTTAATGGGGATGGTGTCCGTTTAACTCGTTGTCAGTAATGCTGTACTAGCTCGAACATTACTAATATGTTTGGATGACTAGGTTTCTTTTTGATTATTGAACCAATCTTCTGCAACTTCTTTGAAATATGGCTTTAATTCTTCATGCAGCACTAAACGTGAGAATCGATGCTTAAGCTCATATGCAAGCTCCCTTGCCTTTTATTAAGCTTACATCTGGATATGAACCAAGCGATTCAGACTTACGTTCACCATGGACAGTGACGCGTACATTCCAATATTTTTTACCATTCGGATCGATTCGTAAAGACAGACCATTAATATCAGAAAGGCGGTACTGTTTTTCCTGCAGTAATGCTTTTTTACACAGCACATCGGTAAGCGACATATCTTTGTCCCACATAATTAACTTATTTAGTGGATCAAATTGTCCCAATTTTGACCCACAAAGAGCAAATATGAGGTCAAATGAGATCAGACAATATCGGACAAACAGGCATAAAAAAAGCCTCTAAACATTGAGTTTAAAGGCTTTTTTATATTCCGACGGATTACTTCGGAAAGAATTTTGGTGGAGGTGGCGGGAGTTGAACCCGCGTCCGCCAGCATTACGCTCGAGAATACTACATGCTTAGATATCGTCTATTGTTTTAACTCTTTGTGACCCGACGAACAGGATACAAATCGCGATCCTCTTAGTTTAGTACAAAGCCCCGAGGCTTGGCTTTATACGGACTTGTGTGCGTGCGCTTCAGTCGGACTCTCTAACCACAAGTATTCGGAGAGGCGGACAAGCTGCCCTTAGGCAGCTAGAGCGTATGATTCGTCGTTTGCGACTAAAAAATGCAAATTTGATTTACGAGAGAAAATGCGCTCTCGGCATGCATCTATGAGTTTCATCACCAGCGTCGAAGCCAGAAACACCCCCAAAGTACAAGGCAATCATAGCATAGATGTCAAAAATTACGATGCATTTTCTAAACATTTACACAACTTGATGCGCTTAATTACATTATTGCGCTAATATTTTACTTTTCAAGCCGAATAACAGAAAAATTATGAGCTATTTACTGGCCCTAGATCAAGGAACCACATCGAGTCGGGCTATTATTTTTAATGAACATGGACAAATTCAGGCAACGGCTCAACGTGAAACCCATATTCAGACGCCACATTCAGGTTGGGTCGAACAGGATGCTCAGGAAATCTGGAGCACGCAGATTGCGGTGGTACAGCAAGCGCTTGCTACGGCGCGTATTCTCGCCAAAGATATTAAAGCCATTGGTCTGACCAATCAGCGCGAAACCACGGTGGTTTGGGATCGAAGAAATGGTAAACCGCTCGCGCCGGCCATCGTCTGGCAAGACCGTCGAACTTCTGACTGGTGTAACCAGCTGATTGAACAGGGCTGGATGTGCAAAATTCAGCAGAAAACCGGTCTACGGATTGATCCTTATTTTAGTGCAGGAAAATTGGTCTGGTTTCTGGAGCATGTAGAAGGCGTACGTGAACTGGCTGAACAGGGTCATGTCGCTTTTGGTACTATCGATAGCTGGCTGATCTGGAACCTGACTCAAGGCGCAGAACATGTGATTGAAGCCAGCAATGCTTCCCGTACCATGCTGATGAATCTGCATCAACAAACTTGGGACGAAGAACTGCTGGAGCTGTTTCATATTCCTGCTTCGGTCTTACCAAAAATTATTTCCTCGGATAATTATATCGCTGACACCGCTTCAGGTTTACTCGGTGCCAATATCCCCATTACCGGTATTCTAGGTGATCAGCAATCTGCACTGTTTGGTCAATCCTGTTTTGAAGTGGGGAGCGCAAAAAATACCTATGGCACCGGCTGTTTTATGCTGTTCAATACCGGTCAAGACATCCAGCTCAGTCAGAATAAACTGCTTTCTACCCTTGCCTGGCAAGCGCAGGGTCAAACCACCTATGCACTGGAAGGCAGCGTGTTTATGGCGGGTGCGGTAGTGCAATGGCTACGTGATGGTCTCGGGATTATTCAAAAAAGCAATGATATCGAAAAACTGGCCTGTAAAGTTGAGGATACCGACGGCGTGGTTTTGGTTCCGGCCTTTACCGGACTTGGCGCGCCGCATTGGGACAGTGAAGCGCGTGCCCTGCTCTGTGGCATGTCTCGTGGTACGACTCAAGCGCATATCGCCCGAGCAGCCTTAGAATCAATCGCTTTTCAGGTATCGGATGTCCTCAGTGCAATGCAATCCGATATTGCCCACCCTTTAAAAGAATTACGGGTCGATGGCGGTGCCAGTAGCAATGACATGCTGATGCAGTTTCAGGCAGATATTCTCAATGTGCCGGTGCTGCGTCCGAAAATGCTGGAGTCTACCGCTTGGGGGGCAGCCGCCATGGCCGGATTAAAATCCGGAATATTTTCCAGTCTGGAGGAAATTTCGCAGTCTTGGCAACTTGAACATGCCTTTGAACCGAAAATGCAAAATGATGAGCGTGAAGCTCATTTAGCCAAATGGCAGAAGGCCTTAAAACGGGCCAAATCAGATCTATAACCTGTATCGATCTGAAGGTCGAAAGCTAAAAAAGCACTGTTAAACAGTGCTTTTTATTTTCTATCTCTTACCCTCAATAAGCATAAGATGCAATCGCTGTAGCAATTGGCTTATCTTCATCATTGATCATGGTCATACGCATGGTGCAGCCCTTACGCCCCAAACGTAAGGTTTCTGCCCGCGCGATAAAATATTTACCGCGCCCGGGTGCCAGATAATCCACCCGCATATCCACTGTCGCCAAACGCGAGACTTTTTTAATGGTGTCGGCAATGGTTTCAGGTTCGGCTTTTTTATATAACTCCCCCATCGCTACAATTCCACCGACACTATCGAGTACCGTGGCCGCAAGACCGCCATGCAAAATTTGAAACGCGACATTACCAATCATAAAATCCTGCATTTCGACATAGGCTTCGATCTGGCCTTCCACCACCCGCATGCTCATACCATTATGCTTAAAAAAAGGAGAGCTATTAAAAGCATGTACCAACTGATTTAAGACCACATCAATATCCACCTTTGCCCCCAAGTGTATATTACCTGTCCAGCTTTTCTCTGTCTTAGTCATCACTCTGCTCAAATCCACCGCAATAAAAAACCGCTAATTTATGCCCAAAAATTTCAGTTAGGGCTACAATAGGTGCCTAGTTTAATACTGATTGCTGAGATTTTTATGACCTATACGTTCAATCGTCCCGCGTTTCCTGCAACTCGCATGCGTCGTATTCGTAAAAATGAGCATTTACGTTCTATGGTACGTGAAACGCATCTCAGTGCAGATCACCTGATTTATCCAGTATTTGTACTGCCGGGACAAAACCAGAGCCAAGATATTCCCAGTATGCCGAATATCCAGCGCCTGTCAGCAGACTTGCTGTTAAAAAAATCAGAGCGTCTGCTGGAACTGGGCGTCAACAAACTGGCACTGTTTCCAGTCACACCACAAGAAGATAAAAGCCTGACCGCCGAAGCGGCTTGGCGCGAAGATGGTCTGGTCCAACGCACTTTGCGTTTATTAAAAAAGGAACTGCCAGAAATGGTGCTGATTACTGATGGTGCACTCGACCCATATACCACGCATGGTCAGGATGGCATTATTGATGAGACCGGTTATGTCTTAAATGATGAAACGGTCGAATGTCTGATTAAACAGGGTCTCAGCCATGCCGAAGCAGGCGCAGATGTATTTGCCCCAAGTGACATGATGGATGGCCGGATCGGTGCAATTCGTCAGGCCTTTGAACAAAATGGGCATATCTATACCTCAATCATGGCTTATTCAGCCAAATATGCATCCAGCTTCTATGGTCCATTCCGTGATGCAGTCGGTTCTGCCAGCAATTTAAAAGGCGGCAATAAATACAATTACCAGATGGATGTCGGTAACCGTGCCGAAGCACTGCATGAAATTGCGCTGGATATTCAGGAAGGCGCAGACATGGTGATTGTCAAACCGGGCATGCCTTATCTGGATATCGTCCGTGAAGTTAAAGACACTTTTGGTGTACCAACCTTTGTCTATCAGGTCAGTGGTGAATATGCGATGCTGGCCGCTGCCATTCAAAATGGCTGGTTATCTGACAGCGTGATTATTGAATCACTGATGAGCTGCCGCCGCGCCGGTGCCGATGGCATCTGGACTTACTTTGCCGAAGAAGCTGCGCTTAAACTGAAAGACATGAAGTAAAAGGATTTCGGCGCAATGCATATCGCCATTATCGGCGCTGGCATCACCGGGTTGATGTCGGCGCTGGAACTGCTTGAACAGGGATGTTCTGTCACGATTTTTGATCAGCAAGTTGCCGGGAAGGCTGCGTCCTGGGCCGGAGGCGGGATTCTTTCTCCGATGTATCCCTGGCGCTACCCCGCTGCAGTCAATACGTTGGCCCGGCATGCCAAACCGCTCTATCAGGACTGGAATCAAAAACTGCAGCCAGTGACCGGTATCGATTTCCAGATTCATGAAACAGGCATGCTGATTTTTGATGAAGATGATTTTGAGCTTGGCTTGCGCTATGCGGAAAAATATCAGGACCCTCAGCAACAGGCCGAATTGCTTGATCAGACTCAGCTACAACAAATCAATCCCCGAATTGATCAGCGCAAGTTCCAACAGGCGATTTACTTTCCCGAACTGGCCAATATCCGCAATCCGCGACTATTACAGTCGGTCATCAGCTATTTAAAACAGCATCCGCATGTCACCTGGCAAGAACATTGTAAAATCACTCAGCTCAATATTCAGCAAGGCTGGGTAACGAGTGTGTCTAGTGCAAGTGGTCAACATTTTCAGGCAGATCAGTTTGTAATCGCCACAGGCGCATGGTCTGCAGGCTGGTCAGAACAGCTTGGCTGTGAAATTCCGGTACAACCGGTGCAAGGACAAATGCTGCTGTTTAAAACCCCAGAAAACTGGCTACCGAGCATGTGCATGAACAAGGTCATGTATCTGATTCCACGGCGCGACGGACATGTTGTATGTGGTTCCAGTATACGTCAGGTCGGTTTTGACACCTCGCCTTCTGCTGAAATCCGGCAAGATATTCTACAGGCTTGTCTGGAGATGGTGCCGGAACTGGCGGATTTTCCGCTGGTCAAGCAATGGGCCGGATTAAGACCCAGCTCACCCGATGGTATTCCCTATATTGGCAAAATCCCCGAATTGCAAAATGCCTGGGCCAATTTTGGCCATTTCCGCAATGGCTTATGCATGGCCCCAGCCTCAGGCAAATTACTCGCTCAATTGATGCTTGAACAAACGCCGACCATTGTAGATCCACAGCCCTATGCTCCGGCCCGTCTATCGGAACCAAGCACTTTAGTGCTTTAGTGCTTTAGTGCTTTAGTGCTTTAGTGCTTTAGTGCTTTAGTGCTTTAGTGCTTTAGTGCTTTAGTGCTTTAGTGCTTTAGTGCTTTAGTGCTTTAGTGCTTTAGTGCTTTAGTGCTTTAGGATATTATGCAGCGCTTCTTTCAAGGTTGGATAATCAAACTGAAAGCCCGCATCCTGTAAAGCTTGAGGCTGTACATACTGACCGTTCAAGACCAGTTGCGATTGTTCTCCCAGCATCATTTTCAAGCTGCATGCTGGCAGTGGCAGTAAAGGTTTGCGTTTCAGTAGCTGTGCAGCAGTCCGGGCAAACTGTGCCTGACTGACTTTTTCCGGAGCAACCACATTAAAAATCTGCCCGGTCGTCGTTTCAAGCATCAAGAATTCAATCGCACGCAATACATCTTCTAAATGCACCCAAGTGACTGGCTGACGCCCATGACCAATCCGCCCGAACAGATTCAGTTTAATCGGCAATAACATCTGCGGCAGAATTCCATCACCTTTGCCGAAGACCACAGCAAAGCGAACAATTTTGGTGTCCTGACTGCTATAGGACAAAGCCAGTTGTTCCCACTTCGCACAGAGCTCAGACATAAAAATATCTTGTGGCGGGCTTTGTTCCGTATAGACCTGCTCCCAGCGCTCGCTCGGGTCAATACCATAATAACCAACGGCCGAGGTCGAAATAATCCGTTTCGGTTTGATCTGGTATTTTTCTAAATAGTCAAATAACTGTTTGGTGGTGTCTAAACGGCTATCCAGCAATTTCTTTTTACGCGCTGCTGTCCAGCGTCCCTGACCGATGCTTTCGCCAGCCAGATTAATCACATAATCAATCTGAGGCTGTTTTAATTCATCCAGCTGGTTAATCCAGTGAAAATCTGGATGAGGTTCAGATTGATTCTTGCGGCGGGTCAGCCCAATCACCCGATAATCACGTTCTAATAAAAAACGTACCAGATGACTGCCAATAAAACCCCTCGCTCCGGTCACCAGCACTACAGGTTTATCCATAAGTCATTCTTAGCCCTGTTATTTTTTCTATTTAAATTATACGCAACTTATTCTGAGATTTTTCAATCAATGCCCTCTTTGTCGTGGTGAATTTGTATCCTGCCTGATGCGATCAATTTATAAAGATCAATCGTCATAAAGCCACCTACCTCTCAGGCCTGCGGCGAATTGCCAAACATTTGATCTGCCATACGCTGTGCCTGCTTGCCATAGAACCAGTAAGTCAATAGATACAACGGAATCGCGATCAGCAAGAACATGATCAGCACAATACTTATAAATTGTGGCTGCTGTAGATATAGCAAAAAGTCCTGCCAGGCATTTGGATTAGAGCGCGTGGCAATCAGAATACCAAGTAACAGAAATAGCAGGTTATAACCCCAATAGATCAGGCTAAAACCCAAAGTGAATTTTTTACGTTCCGACTGCGTTGGGGCACGTTTTTGCTGTTTTAAAAACTTAAATAAGATCCAGATCATGGCAACCAGATAAGGAACAACCGTCAGTACGGCGCCCATCCCCGTTGGCATCAGTGCTGCCAGCACCCCGCAAATGCAGGTAAAAATAAAGCAGATAATAAAAAACCAGATAAAATAACGGGTTAAAGGCAACATAGGAATCACTCGGTGATATTCAGCAAGCTAGTATAAAAAAAAACAGGTTTTTTTTCATTTTATTGTCAACCATCGGCCAGAAGGTGACGTTATATAGGGTACAAGGTACAAAAATTTGGACTGGCATCCACGAATTTTTGCTGACCTTAGAGCTAAAGCAATAAGTCCAGTGTACAGGGAAATTTTGAATAGCAGCCAAAATCTTCATGTAACACAAATTTGACCGACGATTTCACATCACTCGAATCGTCGGTTTTTATTTTTTAAAATTCCGATTTTTCAGCCTGATGAATTGCATGACTGTTTAAGACTGGGTGATTTAGACATGACTATCCTGCTATTTTGCCTACTGATTAAAATAAATTCAGCCTGACATCAGCAACAATTCGCTGAAATATCTTTTTTAAGTAGATTTTCCCCTCAGCTTTTTCCTATAGTAGCAAGGCAGACATTTCAGGGTTCATCTACATGGCAGTTCATTTTCTTCACACTTCCGATTGGCATCTGGGGCAATTTTTCCATAACCATGACCGTGAATTTGAACATGCCCAGTTTTTGACTTGGTTGCTCGATCAAATTAAAACAAAACAGCCGCATGCTTTGTTGATTGCCGGTGATATTTTTGATGTGATCAATCCAGCCTCAAGTGCGCAAAAGCAACTGTATCAGTTTCTGGCCGATGCACATGATCTGGCCCCGCACATGCAGACTTTGATGATTGCCGGCAACCATGATTCCGGTTACCGGATTGAGCAGGTTGAACCTTTTCTGTCTAAATTCAATGCCAAAGCTGTGGGAATTGTGGGCCGAACCGCAGAAAACACCCTGAATCTGGATCGCTTGCTGATTCCGATTTATGATCAGGATAAAAATATCATCGCCTGGTGTCTGACCCTGCCCTATTTACGCAGTGCCGAAATTACCGGGCTGAATGAACATACCAGCAATAGCCAGAATGCGATTAGCTATCTGCATCAACAACTGATTGCCGAAGCCAAGGCCCGTAAACAGCCGCATCAAGCTCTGATTCTAATGTCGCATGCACATATGCAAGGTGGCGAAACTTCCGACTCGGAACGGCCAATTATTGTCGGTAATGAAGAAGCGCTCTCGACGGCGCTGTTTGATGAAGTGATTGATTATGTCGCACTCGGTCATCTGCATAAACCACAAAAAGTTGGTCAGCCGCATATCCGTTATAGTGGCTCACCGATTCCGCTGTCATTTAGTGAAATCAACTATCAACATCAGGTGGTTGAGGTCAGAATTGATCCTGAACAAAGCCCGGAACAGCGCTTTCAATACGATGTTCTAAAAGTGCCACGCACCGTCGAGCTGTTCCGGATTCGGGAAGAACTGGAAGATTTAATTGCTAAACTTCAGGCCTTGCCTGCCGGAGAAATCGAACAACTGTCGGCACGACATTTTCTGGAAATAGAATACACCACCGATGCGCCGCCACCAGTCGATTTACGCCAGCAAATTGAACTGGCTTTACCCGCCAACCGTTACCGCTTGCTGCGCATCAGCCGGATTTATCAACAACAGGCCGAACATACGCAAGGAGATTCGAAAATTGATCTGGCACCACCGACACCGGAATCGCTGTTTTTGAATATCTGGAAAAAAATGGGCTATGAACATGATCATTCTGTACAACAGGATTTTCAGCAACTTCTGGTTGAAGCCCAGCACGAACTTGCTCAGAAACAACAAGCCTAGGATCGGCCATGAAAATTTTACGTTTGAGTCTCAACAACCTGGCCTCCCTCACTGGCACCCATCATATTGATTTTGAATCCAGCCCTTTAACACATGCCGGCCTGATTGCAATCACTGGAAAAACCGGAGCCGGTAAATCGACCCTGCTCGATGCCATGTGTCTGGCGCTCTATAACGAAATTCCACGTCTAAAAGGTGCGACCGGCAGCCTGAAAGATGCCGGTGGTCAGGATGTTTCGATTAAAGACTCCAAGAATATTCTACGCCGTGGCTGCGTGCATGGTTTTGCCGAGCTGGAGTTTATTGCCCTGGATAGCAAACGCTATACAGCACGCTGGGAGATTCGCCGGGCACGTCAGAAAGTCGATGGCAATCTAAAAGTAGATCGTTTTATCAAGTGCATCGATGATGATACGACGCTAACGCAAAAAATATCTGAAGTTACTCCCTTAATTGAAAAACTGCTGGGCCTGAGCTTTGAACAGTTTACCCGCGCGGTACTGCTGGCGCAGTCGGAAGTTGGCGCATTTTTAAAGGCCAAAGACCATGAACGCGCAGACTTGCTGGAATATCTGACCAATTCACAGATTTTCAGTGAGGTCAGTAAAAAAGCAGCGGAAAAGCATAGTCAGGTTCGACAAAAGCGCCATGAACTGGAAAACTGGCTCGGTCATCTGGAATTACTATCCGAAGACGATATTACTCAGCTGCAACAGCAACATACTGCCTTCAACCAGATACTTGAGCATTTTAACCAGAGTGAAAAATTACTAGAAAATGACCTGAAATGGCATCGGCAGAAACATGCTTTATATACTGAAATTCAGGCCAAAAAAGAAATTTACGATGTACAGCTGGATGCCGATCAGAAGCTGACCGCACAAAAGCAGTTGCTGGTTCATTTGGATGAGTTTCAAGGCATTCGCGAACAGTTTATCCAGCAGAATCAAATGCTCACGCAGCAACAGCAGCTTACGATACAACAACAATCATTCGAACAGCAGCTGCAACAGGTACAACAGCAACGTGATGCTGAATTTACGCAACTTGCTCAGATCCAGCAACAACAGCAGGCCCATGTTCAACATATGCATGCCATGCAGCCGCATCTGGAACAAGGTCTAAAACTGGATCATGAGATGCATCTGGTCGGCAATGACTATAAGAAAAAATCAGCAGATTTATTGGACTATGCACAGCAGTATATCCAACCCTTGCAACAACAGATTGAATCATCGAAACAGCAACTCGCATCTGCTGCCGAGCAGCAACAGCAACGCCTGACGCAACTTGAACAGCAGGCTGATCTTGCCGTGTTTGATCTGGAACCACAAAGTACACTGCAACGACTGCAAGACTATCAGAAGCTGTATCAACAGATGCAGCAACAGGCGCCGGCAGTACTCTCTCAATCGCGTACTGAACTGGAACATTCCCGGCAGCAGCTGGCTCAACAAATCGAAAGTTTGCAGCAACAATTTGGCAATCAAGCCCAATTGGAACAACAACTTCAGCAGCATCAGACCGTACAGCAACAGAGCTCGACCCGGCTGCTTAAACTGGAAGGCTTGATCCAGCACGTGGCACGTCTAGCGGAACAGGAAGCCGAACAACAGCAACTCAAACAAGACGTAGCGCATGCACAGACAGAATTAACCCAGCTTGAACATACGGAAATTCAACTGCAGCAAATAGTCAGCAACACCGAACAGGAATTTGAACAACTACAAAATATGCTGCAGCAACAGCGCCTGCTGCAAACCCAAAGCGTGCAGGAACTGCGCGCGCAGCTCAAACCTGATGAAGCCTGTATGGTCTGTGGCAGCCAACAGCATCCGTTTGTCCAACATCAAGCATTATTAGACACAGCGCTAAACCAGCTGCAAGATCAACAGCTGCAACAGGCACAACAACAACTGAATCAGCTTAAAGATGATTTAAAAGCAACCCAGATTCAACAATCCAAAATCAAGATGCTCCTTGAGCAAAAACAACAGCGTTTAATCCACATTGAACGGATACTGAATGAACAGCACCAGACATTACAACAAAACTTAAAAGAGTTAGGACTTGAGCCAGCCAATCCTGATCATTCAGCTCAGTTGCTCCATCCCCTGCAAACACAGCTTGGCCAATGGCAACAGCAACACACTCAGGCAAACGAACAGTTCAAAATCCTGCAACAGACTTGGCAAAACTGGCGACAACAGCAACAGCAACTCGACAGCTTACAACTGAGTCTGCAAAAAATGCTGCAACTGGATCAACTGATTGAGCCAATTCTTACAGTACTGCCCGAAGCACAGCAGCTCGCTTGGCACAAGAATGCGCCTGCTGCCTGTACCCAGCTGCAACAACATTTGCAGCAGCGATTACATCTTGTCAATCAAGTCAAAACTGCGGAACAGGAGCTACAAGGTTTCAAGCAGCAACTGAATCAGGCTCAACAGCAACTACAGATGCATGAGCAGCGGCATACGCAAATACAGGCCGAGACCCATTATTTGCTTGAACAAGGCAAAGACTTACGTCAGCAACTCAATCAGCTGACCGAACAACATGCCGGTCAGACCTATAAGCTGGCAGCAGAATGGCGACAGCAACTGGATACCCAGTTAAAAGCGCTTAATAGCCAGCTTCAAGCACAACGCCAGGTATATGAACAGCATGAGCAAGCTTTGCATCAGGCTTTACTTAAACAACAGGCTTTGCTGACCCAAATGCAACAGCTAACTCAACAGCAGGCACAATCTGATCAGGCCATCCGTACATGGCAAAATCTGCATCGACATTTTAATGCGGAACTGATCCAACAATGTCTGACCATTGGTCTGAGTGAACATCAGCAAATCCGGCAGCAATTACAGGCACAACATCAAGCACTGGAAAATGCCAAAATTGCCTGGCAAACGCTGGAAGATCAATACCAGAAGCATCTCCAGCAACAGCCTGAACTTGCTTTTGAGGAAGTGGAAGCACATTTAAATAGTTTGGCACAGGAAAAAACCGAGCAACAAAACAGCTTCAATGAGATTGATACCAAACTGCGTATGAATGCCAATAATCAAAATACCTATGCCAAATATCAGCAACAGATTGAACAGGTCAAAGCCGAAGAATATCGCTGGGGCCGTATCTACGATTTAATCGGACATAAGGAAGGTACCAAGTTCCAGAAAATTGCTCAGGAACATCATCTGGATATCTTGGTGGAATACGCCAACCAACAACTGCAACCGCTGGCACCGCGCTATCAGTTGCACCGTATTCCAGACAGCCTGAGTCTGGCGATTATTGATCTGGACATGAACAGCGAAGTACGTCCGGTCTTGTCTTTATCTGGCGGAGAAACCTTTCTGGTTTCTCTGGCCTTGGCACTGGCGATTGCCAATATGGCTTCCGGTTCGATGAAACTGGAATCGCTATTTATTGATGAAGGCTTTGGTACTTTAGATCCAGCCTCATTACATATGGTGATGAATGCACTGGATCATTTACAAAGTCAGGGTCGTAAAGTGGTCTTAATCTCGCATGTGCAGGAAATGCATGAACGGATTCCAGTACAGATTCAGGTCAAGCCAGTCGGTGCTGGCGCCAGTACCATTCAGATTATAGGTTGACAATGATGCACCCTGCCCCAGACAAGCTCTCGCCCTATTTCAGCTTACAGCTCGAGAGCCTACGGGGCATCAGTGCCATTGTTGTACTGTTCACGCATTGCTTTCAGGCCTTTATCGCCCCTTTTGACCTCAGCCTGTATTCATGGGTGCGCCTGCTTGGTCAGGCCGCGGTCATGATTTTCTTTGTTCTGAGTGGTTATCTGATTGGCTATTCGATCCAGCACAATATTCATCAGCATGGTCAGTTCAATCTGCGCCGTTATACCCAACAGCGTTATCGCAGGATTTTGCCACCCTTTCTGTTTGCCATGGCTCTGAGCCTGTTGTTGTATCTGTTGGCACCACTACTCTTTGCCACTCAAAGCCATGCCTTTCAAAACAGTTTTGGCATGATGATCCGGACTGACTATGGTCTCGATTCAGGTGATTTTATTGGCGCTCTGCTGTTTTTGAATGGCTTCATCACGCCTACAGTTTCAGCCAATGCCCCGCTCTGGAGCCTGAGTTATGAAGTCTGGTTCTATGTCTTGGCCGGATTTCTGCCTTTTTTCAAAGATTCAGAAATAGCCAAAATCGGCTTTTTTAGTGTTTTAATCGTTTTATCCATCCTGAATATTCAGTTTTTTATTTATTTTCTGGTCTGGCTGATGGCCTTTGCCTGTTCATTTCGTCATATCCAGCGACATTTTCTAAACCGGTTACAAGTGCTTAAACTGGGGTTATTTGGCTTGGCATTTCTAATCGCCTGCATTGATGCTTACCAGTTTCATATCGTCGATCAAGCCCGACAATATCGCGCTGCAAATTTTACTCTCTTTAATTTCTGTATCGGCCTAGCATTTAGCTGCTGGCTGGTACAACTCCAGCAGCAGCGCAGTCACTACAATCCGGTCTGGGTACAATCCGCTGATTTTTCCTATACCTTGTATGTAACCCATTTCCCTTTGCTGCTGTTTATTCTGGGCTGTGTTCCGGCAACCTTGGCTTATGGTCTGGGCGGCGCTGTTTTAGCCTTGCTCGGCAGTATGGGCAGCCTGATTGTCTTTGCCTGGCTCATGGCAAAATGGCTGGAGCCACAAAGAAAAAAAGCGTTATCGAATAACGCTTAATCATACTTTTTCAAAATAACCCGACAACGCCTGTTAATCCTTTTGAGGACGTGCACCAAATAATGCCGTGCCGACACGCACCATGCTGGAACCGGCAGCAATTGCAGCCTGCATATCGGCCGACATGCCCATACTTAAAGTATCCCAATCTTCAGGATGCGCATGCTGAGCTTTCACCCTATCAAATAAAGCTTTAGCCTCGATGAAAGCTTGAGGATTCCCCGGCGCTGGAATCACCATCAAGCCACGTAAGCGCACATTTGGCAGTTGGCTGATTTGTCTAACTAAATCAGTAACTTCTTCCGGTTGGCAACCATCTTTCGTATCCTGAGCATCAATATTGACCTGAAGACAGATATTCAGCGCGAGCTGATCTTCTCTACGCTGATTGGATAAACGCTCGGCAATAATCAGACGATCCACCCCATGCACCCAGGCAAAATTTTCTGCCAGATGTTTGGTCTTGTTACGCTGTACATGGCCAATAAAATGCCATTCAATTTCCAAGTCTTTTAGAGCCGTAATTTTTTCCAGCGCTTCCTGCAAATAGTTTTCGCCAAAGGCACGTTGTCCCGCCTGATACATATCAGCCAGTACTGCACTCGGCTGGGTCTTGGAAACGGCCAGCAGTTGCACCGAATCTGGCTCACGACCGGCCTGAGCACAGGCTGTTTCAATTTGCGCTAAAACCTGATTTCGTGACTGTTGCAACATATTCATTGATGGGGTTCTCATTTCATTCATCTTTTTTTCCCTTGCCCATAAACTAAGGGTTGGTTAAGCTGTGGGAAAGCCTTATTATTCTATCAAAATAATTAACATTTTAATGAACTCGGGGACCTTATGGATATCACAGAATTGTTGGCATTTTCTGCTAAAAATGGTGCGTCGGATTTACACTTGTCTGCAGGCTTACCGCCAATGATTCGTGTCGATGGGGAAGTTCGTCGTATCAACCTACCAGCATTAGAACATAAAGAAGTACATAAACTTGTTTATGACATCATGAACGATAAACAGCGCCGTGATTTTGAAGAAAATCTGGAAACTGACTTTTCTTTTGAAGTACCCGGTGTGGCCCGTTTCCGTGTCAACGCATTTAACCAGAACCGTGGTGCCGGTGCAGTATTCCGTACCATTCCATCCAAAGTTCTGACCCTTGAAGATCTGGGCATGGGACAGATTTTTAAAGACATCTGTGAATATCCGCGTGGTCTGGTACTGGTCACAGGGCCAACCGGGTCGGGTAAATCAACCACCTTGGCGGCGATGCTGGATTATATTAACGACAACCGTTATGACCATATTCTGACCGTCGAAGATCCAATCGAATTTGTGCATCAATCCAAGAAATGCCTGATCAACCAGCGTGAAGTGCATCGTGATACGCATGGCTTTAATGAAGCCCTGCGTTCGGCACTGCGTGAAGACCCTGATATTATTCTGGTCGGTGAGATGCGTGACCTTGAAACCATCCGTCTGGCCTTAACTGCGGCAGAAACTGGTCACCTGGTGTTTGGCACCCTGCATACCACCTCTGCGGCCAAAACCATTGACCGTGTGATTGACGTATTCCCTGCCGAAGAAAAAGATATGGTTCGTGCCATGTTATCGGAATCATTGCAGGCTGTGGTTTCACAGGCCCTATTAAAGAAAAATGGCGGCGGACGTGTTGCAGCGCATGAAATCATGATTGGTATTCCTGCAATCCGTAACCTGATTCGTGAAAATAAAGTCGCACAAATGTATTCTGCGATTCAGACCGGTGCCAACTATGGCATGACCACACTGGATCAGACTCTGAAAACGCTGGTATCTAAAGGTCTCATCAGCCCGCAAGTGGCACGTACTGCAGCCAAACAGCCAGAAGCATTCTTATAAGAAAAATTAATTGTATTGGGGTTTTTATACATGGATTTTAACGGCTTACTCGATTATATGGTGGAGAAAAAAGCATCGGATCTGTTCATTACAGCCGATGTCGAACCTTCAATCAAGATTAACGGGCAGATTTTACCGATTGGTTCGATAAAATTACCCGGCGCGGCAGTAGGACAACTGCTCCATTCCATCATGAGCGACAAGCAGCGTAAAGAATTTGCAGACACGCGTGAATGTAACTTCGCCATCAGCACACCGGACAAAAGTGCCCGCTTCCGTGTCAGTGCTTTTCAGCAGCGTGATCAACCGGGTATGGTTTTGCGTCGGATTGAAACCGTGATTCCGACCATGGATGAACTCAAATTACCGCCGATTCTAAAAGAACTGGCGATGACCAAACGCGGCATCATTATTTTTGTCGGGGCAACCGGTACCGGTAAATCAACCTCACTGGCCTCGCTGGTCGGTTATCGCAATGAAAATTCCAAAGGTCATATCATTACCATTGAAGATCCGATTGAATTCATTCACCAGCATAAAGGCTGTATCATTACCCAGCGTGAAGTCGGGATTGATACCGATTCCTTTGAAATTGCCCTGAAAAATACCTTACGTCAGGCGCCGGACGTGATTCTGATTGGTGAGATTCGTTCGCGTGAAACCATGGATTATGCGATTGCCTTTGCCGAAACTGGTCATCTGGTCTTTGCGACCCTGCATGCCAACAACGCCAACCAGGCCATTGACCGGATCATTCATTTCTTTGAAGCAGACCGGCATAACCAGCTGTTCATGGACTTGTCACTGAACATGAAAGCCATTGTGGCACAGCAACTGATCCCAACCATCGATGGCAATGGTCGTCGTGCCGCGATTGAGATTCTGATTAACTCCCCCCTGATTGCTGACCTGATCCGTAAAGGTGATGTGCATGAGATCAAGGACCTGATGAAGCGTTCCCGTGAACTGGGCATGCAAACCTTCGACCAGGCACTGTATGACCTGTATAAGGCCAAGCAGATCAGCTATAAAGATGCGCTGAAACATGCGGATTCACCCAATGACTTACGTCTGCAAATCAAACTGGCAGAAGAAGGCGGCAGTCATTTATTACGTGCACATTCCAATATCACCTTTGATGGCCAGTCCTGATCAGATTGAGCACATAAAAAAACAGGCTTCAAGAAGCCTGTTTTTTTGTTTCAACCGGAGTGCAAATTATTTTTTACGAAACACTTCCTGACAGGCCGGCGCATCGCAGTAGCCATACAGATTCAGAGAGTGACCGGTTAATTCAAAACCAAATTTTTCAGCAACATCATGCTGCTCTTTTTCAATCGTATCATTGATGAATTCAACGACTTTGCTGCAATTCAAACAGACCAGGTGATCGTGGTGATCTTCCTGCATGATCTCGAAAACGGAATGATTGTTTTCAAAATTATGACGCTCAATAATACCCGCGGCTTCAAACTGTGTTAACACACGATACACAGTTGCTAAACCTACATCTTCACCCTGATCGAGTAAAGTCTTGTAAATATCTTCCGCACTTAAATGATGTTGTCTTGAATTTTCTAGTAATTCTAATATTTTAATTCGTGGAAGGGTAACTTTCAGTCCAGCTTTTCGTAAATCTTGGTTTGAAATAGTCATGTAAAAAGGTCTCTCAACAAAATCAAAGTTGGAATATGCAACAAACTTTAGATGCAGTATGATCTATCCTTGGATCAAATGCATCATAATTAATTTGGGATAGTTTAGCAAAATGCAAAAAATCATGTTGACGTTATTCGTCACTTCCTTGCTCGTCGGCTGTTCGACATTAGGTGTTTATAAAGTAGATATTCCACAAGGAACCCCTTTAACCCAAGCTCAAGCCGCTAAAATTCAAGTGGGAATGAGTCATCAACAGGTGCGTTTCTTACTGGGCAGTCCAACGGTAAGCGATCCGCTGAATCCTTTACGCTGGGACTACATCTATAACTATACCCCAGGAACCTACGCTAAAAAAGCCAAGATCCCGGCAGCCCAAGGCCAGCATTTGAAAATTTACTTTAACCAGTCTGGTATCGTGGAACGTGTTGAAGGTCTGGAAACCATTCCAGAATCTCAACCCGGCTTACCAGGTTCAAAAGAAGCAATTTTAAATGCGCCTCCACTATAGTCGCTTTCTCATGAAAAAGCCCCTGAATCATCAGGGGCTTTTTTGATTAAGTCGATTGATTGAGCAGATCATTGAAACTAATGCTCATTCAAGCCGCTTTCTATTCGGAAGATGGTTTCAGCTTTCTTAAAAGATTGCCTCTGGCATAACGACCCACCGGATTTTTCTCGGCACGTTTACGTCGGATATCTTTAGGATTGATAGTCAGTGCTCGGTAAATTTCGACTCGATCACCTGCTGCCAGTGGCTGCTGATGATCTTGCAAGCGTACACCGAAGATACCCAAAGACAAAGGTTCAGGTAGGGTAACCTGCTCTACTATGCCACTTTGCTGAATGGCATCCAATGCTGTCATGCCGGGCTGAAATGGTACAGCCAGATGAAACTGTTGCTCCGGAGTCGCGTAGGCCACCCAGATCAGTGCATTATTCATCAGAACAGTTGTCCTAGAACAGCGACCATCGCCACGATAATCGAAACAGGCAATACCACACGGACAGCAATACGCCACAGGTTATAGAACCCTTCAGAGCTAAAATTCATTGATTTACGTAAATGGCTGATCTTCATGATCCAGCCCGCAAAGAGCGCGTAAATCAAACAAATCAATAAGCCCCAAAGTAGTAAGACTACGTTGAACATTGGTGTCACATTTGGAATGGCCCAGATCAGGGTGACCACAGCCATAATCGCCCATTGAATCGCAGGGTGAAGCTGACGTTGCTGTAACTGCTCTCGTGCCATCAGCAGGATGAATGCTGCAGTCGCTACAATCGCTGCTACCAATGTAAATGCAGGGATTTGTGCTTGTACAGCAAAGAAGGCAAATGCAATCACAGCAAGCAATTGTGCGATCCAGATCGGCAAGACCGTCTTGCTGGCGACATCCTGCTGTTGTACCGTGCTCAGGCTAGACTGCCAGTACAGGCCCATGCCCAGACCACTTGCAACCAGTGCCAATACGGTGGCATTACCCCATTCCGAGAATTCAACTGGCGTGACTTGCCATGCAGGTAGCGCAGTTCCCATCACATTTGCCAAGATCAGAGATGCCAGTACACCAATCGCCGTAATGACTAACAAAATTTGACGCGGCAGCAGTGACAAGACCAGAGCAGCAATTACCAGACCTATAAACAAAAGATTCGGTGCAAGATCAAGTGCAGCAAGCGCCAGAACATTGCTGGCATTGTTCAGCATGGCACCGGCCAGAAAAGGAATAAAGATCACACTGAGCCAGCCGACTATACGCCATTTTTGTGAGGCATCTGCTTCACGGGTCAGCGTTGACAGTGCCTGTAATGCCGTTGTTTTAGAGCGCTTGGCCAAAGCAATTTCCAAGTAGCAGATGGGAAGCGCCAGAATCAGCATAGTGGCTAACCAGAGCATCCAGAAATCCAGCTGACGATCAATCTGTATACCCGTTATCGGTGCGAGCGTCGCGATGATAATAAACGATAAACAGAAAGCCATCAGCGGTGATAACCATTTTGACATAGCATTGTCCTGCATGATGCATTCCTATAAAAATCTAGCGCTATTTTGCCTTGTGAAGCGGTGAAAATCAAAAACAAAAAGCAAACCACCATGACAGTGATTTGCTGCGCAAAATTTATTATTAAATTGTAATTCTTGTTATCTCGTTACGTCTTTTATTATGAGAAGAAACGAGCGAACCAGTTTTTACCTTTTTTCTGTTCTTTTTCTTTGATAATGCCCATCATATTTTCTTTCACTGCGCCGACATAATCAGCGTCATCGTGCTGAATATGGTTGATTAACCATTTAGATAATACTTCATGCAGTTCTGATTCAATCGACTGCCCCAGTTCAAAACGATCACGATAAGACTCGATTTTCTTGATAAACAGGTCATGTACACGTTTATGTGGAACTCGGTATTTATAACCCGCTTCTTCCTGAAGAGATTCTTCAAAAGTAAAATGCGACTGGGTATAATCGATAATATTTTCGAGGATCTGTTTAATACGGGCACGGTCGGTATTTACATTGATCTCATCAATTTCATTGATATAATCGAGAATTCGTTTGTGCTGATCGTCAATCACATCGATACCAGTATTATAGTCTGGAACCCATTTCATTTTCATTACGACCACCTATAAATATTAAGGACTTATCACATAAAAATCATCATATAACGTATTGATTTGAATAAAAATGAAGTAAATTAGTCGGCTTTCGGCTTAATTTAAGAGAAACCTTGCAATTAACTGTTTTCATTAGGAATATATTTTAAACCCGAGTATAAGAATCAGATATTTTTTAATCAATCTACTATTTCTAATAATATGGTTTCTCTTTAATTTAAATAAAAAAGATATTAAAAAATAGGAATTAAATCCCATCTTTAAAATAAAAAAATCTATTTTTAATATAAATCTGCTTTGGTCACACGTTTTAAGGACGGATCTAGACGTTCCCGTTCCAACCGATCTACCCGAGTCAGTTGCGAACGGAACTTGGTACCCTCTTTAAACAGAATCATTTCACCCGGCTGAAAAGCGGTCCATTCCTCATTTTGTGTCAATGGCTCGGTGGTAATAACCGCAACCCTGTCCTTAGGCGTAGTGACCTGACTAAAGTCCACCTCGACATCAATATCAATCAGCTGTGCCGGTCTAAACGGGTATTCACGCACCAGCCAGTGCAATTTGGTAATGGCATAGCTAAACAGCGCCTGCCCATTGGAAAGACAGAAATTAAAAGTGCCGTGTTCTGCAATCGTAGGTGAAACCTCAGCAAGTAGTTCAAAGACCTGATCCAGACTCGGTTCATCATAACCAAAGCGTTTGACCAGCTGATCGAGCAAATAGCAAAAAGCGCGCTCACTATCAGTATTGCCGACTGGGGTAAAACGGCCACTCAGCACCGGAAAATACTCATGCAAATCGCCATTATGGGCAAAAATCCACTGCCGGCCCCACAGTTCGCGGCTAAATGGATGCGAATTTTCCAGATTGATTTTGCCTTGGGTAGCTTTACGGATATGCGCAATCACATTACGGGATTTGATCGGATAGTTACGCACCAGCTCGGCAATCGGAGATTCAACCGCAGACTGGTTATCGACAAATAGGCGACAGGCTTTATCCTCAAAAAAAGCAATCCCAAAACCGTCGGCATGATCCGAGGTAATTCCAGCCCGCTGGGAAAACCCACGAAATGAAAAGGTAATATCCGTCGGGGTGGCACAATTCATTCCGAGCAGTTGGCACATGGTCTGGTTTCAGCTTTCTATTTTCTTAGATGCTTATTGTGCATGACTACCCGAGTCATTTCAAATAGCTATCAGTTATAAATAGAGATAAAAAAGAGCCTCAATTGAGGCTCTTTTCCGCAAAAAAACAACTTATGGACGAGGTGGATGGGCACGGTTGGTAATCAGTGTACCAACGCCATGATCGGTAAAAATTTCCAATAAGCTGGCATGTGGCACACGACCATCTACAATATGCGCGCTCACTACGCCACCTTTGACCGCATCCAGTGCACAGCCGACTTTAGGAATCATGCCACCATAGATCACACCTGTTTCAATCAGACGGTCAACTTCCTGAGTGCTTAAACCCGTCAGCAGGTTTTTATTTTCATCCAGAACACCTGTAATATTGGTCAGCAGAATCAGCTTCTCTGCACCTAGGGCTTCTGCGACTTTACCTGCCACCAAGTCTGCATTGATGTTATAGGTATTGCCTTCTTCATCCACACCCAGCGGTGCAATCACGGGAATGAAATCGCTGTTGGTGAACATTTCCAGCACATCGGTTTTTACGCCAACGACTTCACCGACCAGACCCAAATCAATTTGCTGAACCGAACCATCTTCAGCCACTTTTTCCATCAGCAGTTTTTGTGCACGAATCAGGTTGCCGTCTTTACCGGTCAAGCCAATGGCACGACCACCATGCTGGTTGATCAGGTTCACAATCGATTTATTGACACTACCGCCAAGTACCATTTCCACGACTTCCATCGTGGCAGGATCAGTCACGCGCATCCCGTCGATACGGTCTGATTCACGGCCCAACTGTTTCAGCATGGAATCGACTTGTGGCCCCCCACCATGCACCACAATCGGATTAATACCAACCGTTTTTAATAATACGATATCACGTGCAAATGAACTTTCCAGCTCAGGATCGGTCATCGCATTACCGCCGTATTTTACTACCAGGGTTTTACCCGCAAAGCGTTGAATATACGGCAAAGCTTCTGTCAAAATCTGTGCTTTGTCGATGCCTGTTTGTTGATTTGGCATTCGCCTCTCCTTATTGAGCATCTAAAATATCTTGAGCGATCTGTGGATAACGGTCACGCAACATGGCTACAAACAGCTGACGAATTTCATTCAGGCCCTGAGCATCATTGGCATCAAAGCGCACTGTGAAATACTCACCTGTATTGGATGCTCGAATGATGCCAAAACCATCCTCAAAATCAAGACGTATCCCATCAATTTTACTGATTTGCGCACGAATTCTTTCAGATTGCTGTTCAACAAAGTCTAAAAGTTCAACCGGATGCACATGATGCGTTGCAATATAAAGATCTTCGGTCCCATGCCGTTTCGGATAAGCCGCTAAAGCTTGTGCAAGACTTTGACCAGTTTGATCCAGATATTCCATGACTCTGAGCGCTGCATAGAGTCCATCATCATAGCCCCAGCCACGGCCATCATTAAAGACATAATGCCCGGCATATTCTCCACCAAAAATCGCCTGCTGCTGAGATTGTGCCAGATAAGTTCTCAGAAATGAGCTTCCGGTACGAATCATCACCGGCTCACCGCCCAAACGTTGCACGGTGTCTCGCACCAGGGTTGAACATTTGACATCATAAACAAACTTGCGTGGTGCTGAGTCAGTGAGGCAAATTTCGGCAAACAGGCACAGTAACTGATCCGCCGTGATAATCTGGCCCTGTGCATCAATCAAGACCACGCGATCGCCATCGCCATCCAGGGCAATGCCCAGATCAGCCTGCTGTTGCATGATGCTTTGGCGTAAAGTCTCCAGATGTTTGTCTTGCGAAGGATCTGGTGCATGGTCTGGAAAATGCCCATTGGCATCACAACGCAAAGCCATCACCGCACAACCCATTTTTTGAAGCACCAGATTGGCACAGCGCCCGGCTGAACCATTCAGACCATCCAGAACCACTTTAAATGAGCGCTTCAACTGGATATCTTTTAATATACCATGCTGATATTTTAGACAAAATTCTGGAATAACTTGATGAGTCTGTTCGTCTAGGCAAAGCTGCTGATTGCTATAATGTGGTTTGGCCAGATGAGCCACCTGCTGGATCATCTCTGGGCAAGGCGGCTCACCAGAGACAATCCATTTAATACCATTATCTTCTTTGGGATTGTGACTGGCCGTGACCATGATGCCATTGCCATCAAATTGCCGTGCGGTGAAATACAGCATCGGACTGGAACAACAACCGACAATGGTGGCTTCAATCGAATAAGCTTGAAAAATACGGCGAATGGTTTCTGCAAAAGCCGGACTGCTAAGCCGTGCATCATAGCCAATTGCGACACGTGTCTGTCGCGCAGCCTGATATTGCTGTGCTAAACCGTGAGCAATTGCATCGATAATCCCAGCACCCAGTACACTGACTTTACCGCGTATGTCATAGGCTCGAAAAATGTGCATAGGGAATAGATGATTCATAGATCCCATAAAACTGTTCTTTTCACTAAATATAAGGAGATATAAAATGACTTATTTCATCATCATGACTTTAAACATTTGTTTTTGTTTTAAGACCCGCTACTTTTAAACCATTTCAATGTAACAATCAATTATAAAAATATTACCGTTAACTGAATAATCAGAAAATTTCTGTGATGAAATAGTCCTTATTTAATTATATTTATTTTTAATTTCCCCGGCTAAAATTAAAATAAAGATATAAATTTCAATTTTGAATAACTCTATTTATATAGAAAATAAATTTTTATTTTTAACTCCATTTTAAGCGTCACATTATGTTTAGGATTTACTTTGTTGTATTTAAGAAATGACCTACATCCATTCATTGTTTGCAGGTCATCTTCTCTTTAGTTTTTACCGGTATGGCCAAAGCCACCAGCACCACGCTCAGTGGCTTCAAATTCACTGACCAGATCAAATTCAGCTTGTACTACCGGCACCAGCACATATTGCGCCAAACGTTCACCCGGCTCCAGACTGAAAGCAGTCTGACTCCGGTTCCAGACCGATACCATCAATTCACCCTGATAATCTGAATCGATAAGACCTACCAGATTACCCAGCACAATCCCGTGCTTATGACCTAAACCTGAACGTGGCAAGATCAGACCTGCAAAAGCAGGATCTTCGATATAAATCGCCAAGCCTGTTTTCACTAAAACGGTTTGACCCGGTTCAATCACTGTCGTTTCATGGACGCAGGCACGCAAGTCCAATCCTGCTGAACCTGTGGTGGCATAAGTCGGTAATGGCCATTCCTGACCGAGACGCGAGTCAAGGACTTTCACCTGAACTTTCATGTGTTCATTCCTGTTGTTGCATTTAAAATATGTATAAGCGTTGAACTTTATCGTTTGATAAGATTGCGCAAATTATCCAGATAATGCTGCGCCTGTAATTTCGGATCGATATTACCGGCCAGCTTTTTCTTGCGACCTAACCATTCCAGTTCATCTTCTGGTAATTCATCCAGAAAACGGCTTGGAGTCATTTGCTTCATCTGTCCGCCGGCCTTGCGCTGTTCGGCCAAGGTAATGGTCAGACCCTGACGTGCACGGGTAATCCCGACATACATCAGGCGACGTTCCTCTTCAACCGTCTCTGCAGCAATCGAGTTTTTATGCGGCAGAATTTCTTCTTCCAGCCCAATCAGATAGACATATGGGAACTCAAGCCCCTTAGAAGCATGTAAGGTTAACAAGTTGACTTTGTCAGTATCTTCTTCTTCCTGTTGCTGCTCCAGCATATCCAGCAGCACCATTTTACGAATCACGCTTTCAATATTTTTTTCATCGACATCTTCAGCGCGGTTAATCAGGCTTTGGATGCTGCTGTAAAGCACTTCAATATTGTCGAGCTTGGTTTTTTCCTGTGCCGGCGTGGCTGCAGTTTCCTTGATGTAATCGATATAACCTGCTTCAATCATCATCTGACGGATGATCGGTACCGGTTCATCATCATCAAGTAAATTGCGGGTAAAGCCCTCAATGAAGTCGGCAAACTCTGCCAACTGTGTGGTGGCCTTTTTCGGAATCGCCATGGTCAAACGCTGATCCGCTGCCGCAGCCAGCAGTGACAGGTTATTTTCCTGAGCAAAGAGACCCAGTTTTTCCAGTGTCACCGGCCCAATGGCACGTTTTGGCGTATTGATAATCCGTAGGAAAGCGCTGTCATCTTCAGGGTTAATGATCAGGCGTAAATAACTCATCATGTCCTTGATTTCGGCACGCGCGAAGAAAGATTGACCGCCAGACAATTTATACGGAATCTGCATCTGACGGAGATGGGTTTCTAAAATACGCGCCTGAAAATTGCCGCGGTATAATACCGCATAATCTTTCCAGCTTTTCCCATTCATCAATTTATGCGTGATCAGGTCTTTGACCACGCGTTCTGCTTCATCATCATCATTACGGCAAGTAATCACCCGGATCACTTCACCATGGCCTTTGTCTGACCAGAGTTTTTTATCAAAAATATGCGGGTTATTGCCAATCACGGTGTTGGCTGCTTTAAGAATACGACTGGTCGAACGATAGTTCTGTTCCAGTTTAATCACTTTTAAATTCGGGAAATCTTGTTGCAGCAAGGCCATATTTTCCGGTTTGGCGCCACGCCAAGCATAGATGGACTGGTCATCGTCGCCTACGGCGGTGAACTGCCCCATTACGCCAACCAGCAATTTCACCAGAATATACTGTGCAGTGTTGGTGTCCTGATATTCATCGACCAGCAAATAACGCACCCGGTTTTGCCATTTATCCCGTACTTCGGCATTTTCCTGTAGCAGACGTGTCGGCATCACGATCAGGTCATCAAAATCTACGGCATTATAGGCACGCAGATTACGTTCATAAAGCTGATATAAATGCGCAAACTGGACATCTTCGGCAGTTTCACAAGTGGTATGCGCCTGCTCGGGTGGAATCAGATCATTTTTCCAGTCCGAGATCATTTTCATGGCTTTGGCAATCAGTTCTTTGCTTTCTGCACCGGATAAATTGTCACGATGCATCAAATCCATCAGAATACGTTTGCAGTCGTCAGCATCCAGAATCGAAAAATTATTTTTAAGGGGGGTATGTTTCAGCTCCAGACGCAGCATATTCAGGCCAAAGGTATGGAAAGTCGAAACTGAAACGCCTTTACTTTCTTCACGGGTTAACAATTTGCTGACACGCTCTTTCATCTCACGTGCCGCTTTGTTGGTAAAGGTCATTGCAGTAATACGATGCGCAGGAATCCCGCAATGCTTGACAAGATATGCGATTTTTCGCGTGATCACTGAAGTCTTGCCTGAACCCGCTCCTGCAAGTACTAACAAGGGTCCTTGAGTGTATTTCATGGCTTCAAGTTGCTTGTCATTTAACTGACTGGCGAGTGACATATGGCTTCCTCTTCTAGATTCGGCTCCGATTATAGTCATCTCTGCCTCAGTTGCCTAATTTAAAATACGATTAATCAGGTCAATGTTCAGATATAAAAAAACCACCCGAAGGTGGTTTTTTATATGCGT
Organism: Acinetobacter sp. YH18001; assembly: GCF_013416975.1. Classification (NCBI taxonomy): domain Bacteria; kingdom Pseudomonadati; phylum Pseudomonadota; class Gammaproteobacteria; order Moraxellales; family Moraxellaceae; genus Acinetobacter; species Acinetobacter sp. YH18001. The sequence continues at coordinate 28,785 of NZ_VPEU01000025.1, forward strand.
TTAAAGATTATTGAACAGCATATACCGCGATTTCTACACGACGGTTTTGTTCTTTACCCGCCGCAGTTGTATTGTCTGCGATCGGGTTGGCTGAACCTAAACCTTGAGCATTAATACGTGTACGTGAAACACCTTGACCTGATAAATAAGTTGCTACAGAGTTAGCACGTGCTTGAGACAACGGGATGTTGATTGAGTCATTACCGGTACTGTCTGTATAGCCAGTGACCAAAATACCGCTGTTGTTATCTTCGGTTAATACTTGAGCCACTTTATTCAAAGTGCCATAGAAGTTTGGTTTGATGTTCGATTTGTTGGTATCAAATGTAATGCTACCTGGCATTACAAGGTTAATCGAACCATCTGCATTACGGTTAACATCTACGCCAGTTCCGGCTGTTGCTTGACGTAATTTTTTCTCTTTGTTATCAAGATAAACACCTGCTGCACCACCAACAACAGCACCAATCGCTGCTGCACGGTTGTTTTGACGGCTGGTATTCGCATTACTCTTAGAAACACCGTAACCTGCTGCAGCACCAATTAAAGTACCTAAAGCAGCTTTATCATATTCCACACCACCGAGGTTATTACCAGTTGATTGACAACCTGTAAGTGCTACGGCCCCTGCTACAGCTGCTGAAATTACTAGTGCACGCATCGCATGACTCCTTATTGTATGCTTTGTTGTATAAGCGAAATAATGATTTAAATTGAACGGGATAACCATTGAATTTTTGTTAATAATAAATCGTTTCGCAATATTTTGTAATGTTTATATGTAACTAAAACAATGGACTTCATCACAATATCTTCATAGTTAGGCCTTTAGGCTTTTTTATTTGCCTCACTCTCATTATATTATTCAAAATATGAAAAAATTTAAGCGATTAATCTCTGGGGACTGTTTTGATATGTCATCGAATAGCAATAAACAAGCAACTTTAAAAAAACTTACACGTGGCTTGGCTGTCACCTCAGTGATGACAGGCAGTACTTTTTTTCATGGCCCTCCGGTTCTGGCGCTGGGTTTTACCAAGTTTTTTAAAAAATCTGCAAAAGTTGATGAAACCAATATCAAGATTACCAACAGCTGGTTAGGCGTCAATAACTGGCTGATTGACAATGTGCTCAACAATACCGAATGGCAAATAACAGTAGATGAATCACTTGATTTAAATATGCAGGGCCGTTATTTGATGACCTGTAATCATCAAAGCTGGGTCGATACCACCGTCAATCAGTACTTCGGCTTGACCCGTATGCCGCTGACGCGTTTTTTTACAAAATGGGAACTTATTTTTATTCCTTTTGTCGGTCAAGCCTTTAAAATCTTAGGTTTTCCGATGATGAAACGGCATAGCAAGGAACAGATTGCTAAAAATCCTGCGCTAAAATACCGCGATATGGAAGAAGCACGTAAATCCTGTGAGCAGCTGATCAGTCAGCCCTTTACCCTGTTAAATTATCTGGAAGGCACGCGTTTTACCCAAGACAAACATGATCAGCAGCAGTCTCCTTACAAATACTTACTTAAACCTAAGGCCGGTGGTCTGGCTTTGGCGCTGAGTATTCTCGGCGATAAAATTGATGCGCTGGTCGATATGACCATCGTTTATCCGGACGGTATTCCGGGTTATGGTGAATTTTGGTTAGGTGAAGTGCCACGAATTGCGGTAAATTTAAGAAAAATTGAGATTCCTGACTGGGTACTCGGCGGCAATTATGAAGATGATGCTGAATACCGTGCACGTTTCCAGAAATGGATTGATCAAATCTGGACTGAAAAAGATCAACTAATAGCGCAAATGCAGCAGAACTTTGACCAAAGCGCTGTCTGATTTTTTGCCTGAGTAACTATGAAGAACGACAACCCCGACATCACCTCTAGCTCATTTAAGTTTATTCGTAAAGGCACCTGGGGCTGGAAAGTTGCACTGATTTACGACATTTTTATGATGGTCTTAATCATCATTAATCTATTTTGTCTCAGTGCCAATGCCATTTTAATGAGCGATTTTGGTCAATGGTTGTTTGACTTCATTCGTTTACCGGAAATCTTGCAGTTTTATAAAAGTGATTTACGCCCTTGGGTCGTCATTACTGAGGGCTGGTTTACCACCTTCCTGATCTGTGAATTACTGGCACGTTGGGGCATTGCCATTGTTCAGCGCCATCATCGGCGCTGGTGGTTTTTTCCATTCGTACATTGGTATGAAATTCTCTCCATTATTCCACAACTGCGCTTTCTGCGTCTGTTACGTGCGGTCGCGATTGGCTATAACTTGCATAGTCACGGTTATAAAGTCATTCCCGAGCGCTGGTATCGTCAAGGCAATTTTTATTACAACATGCTCATGGAGGAGCTTTCCAGCCGTGTGGTGCTGACTGTACTGGACGGTATTAAGCGTGAACTCAGCACCAGTACATCACATAAAAAATTGATTGATGATTTGGTAGAACATCATCGTAAATTACTGGCAGTTGCCTTGGCAGACATCTTGCAGGAATCTTTGGGTAAAGAGTTGCAGGCACAACGTTCCATGATTGCTAAAAATGTCGGGCAAGTAGTCAATCAAGCCATTGAAGACACCCCGGAACTGACCCAGTTATTGCGATTAATTCCACTTGTCGGTAGCCGGATTGAACAACAAATTCAAAGTATTGGCCAACGTCTAGGGGAAAATATCACCCAAGGTCTGATTGATCCCTTTACTCATACCGGCCAAAAAGAAAATCCGACTTTTACCCTAATTTCAGATAAAATCAGCCAGATTCAGATTGAACATAATCCACATATTGATAAGTTGGTCGAATCGGCTGTTTTTGAAACACTTGAAGCGATCCAAAAACAGGTGAAAATCAAACAGTGGCAACAGATTTTAGAAGAACATGAGCAAAATCAGCGCTCAATAGATAGATAACATTTAAAGTGCAGAATCAGATAAAATCATCCGGTTCTGTTGGCATAAAAAAATAACTGAGATCGCTAGAGAATTACGCCAATTTGTTCTAGGATTTGCACTATTTACAACATTGCTTCGACATAAAACCAGCAAGTCAGAAGTATTTAAGGAAGAATTATGGCTGATATACGGATAAAAGGCAGAATGGTCAATGCAATACGCATTAGCTTAGATACCAATGATCATGATGCCATCCGCCAGCAACTTAGCCCAAAATTACAAGCTGCATTCCCATCTGGCACTTTGGCCGTCATTGAAAGTTCAGTTGAACAGGAACTGATTGCCCTGATTCAGCTGTTAATCGACTTAGATGTACAGCCAATGGCCGTGACTGAGGGTTTACTGGGTGATCAGGCGCGTTCCATTCAGTTCCCGGTTCTGCCACCCGATCGCCAGTTAGAAGAAGTGAAAGCCACGAAAGAACAGGTGGTAGAAGTTAAGCCAGAAGCAGCGACAAGTGATGATCAGGCAGCTGCTGCCCCGATCGTTGCGCATGTGACCTCATATCATGATGAAATTCTGCGGACGGGCCAATGTATTGTGCAGCATAATGGCGACATTATTATCAATGCCGGCATCAACAGTGGTTCAGAACTGATTGCTTCAGGCAATATCCATGTGTATGGCAGCGCACGTGGTCGTGTCATTGCAGGTGTCGGGGGGAATACGGCAGCTCGTATTTTCTGTCACAGCCTTGAAGCAGAACTGATCTCGATTGCGGGAACCTATTGCGTAGCGGATGATATTCCCCCGCATGTCGTTAAGAAATCAGTGCATATTTACTTGAATGATCAACAAGAGCTTGTATTTGAAGCTCTACAATTTTAATGTATAAATAAATACCAAAAACCCCATTTTAAACAGGGGATTTGAACCATAACAGGAGTGGATTCGGTGGCGAAAATTGTTGTCGTAACGTCAGGCAAAGGTGGTGTAGGTAAAACTACAACAAGTGCATCTTTTGCAACAGGTTTAGCCCTACGCGGTCACAAAACTGTTGTGATCGATTTCGATGTAGGTTTACGTAACCTTGATTTGATTATGGGCTGTGAACGCCGTGTAGTTTATGATTTTGTGAATGTTTTAAATAACGAAGCACGATTACAGCAAGCACTGATTCGCGATAAAGATATTGAAAATTTATATATTTTACCTGCATCACAAACACGTGATAAAGATGCCTTAACAGATGAAGGTGTTGCTCGTGTAATGGATGAACTTTCGCAGGAATTTGATTACATTATCTGTGATTCACCTGCCGGTATTGAACGTGGTGCTATTTTGGCCATGTACCATGCTGATGAAGCCATCATTGTCACCAATCCTGAGATTTCATCAGTACGTGACTCTGACCGTATCATTGGCATGCTTGACAGTAAAACTAAAAAAGTAGAACAAAACGAAGGTCGCATTCGTAAGCATCTGTGTATTACCCGTTTCAACCCGGAACGTGCCGATAAACAGGAAATGCTGACGATTGACGATATTTCTAAAGATATTTTACGTGTACCGACCTTGGGCGTTATTCTTGAGTGTCCAAGTGTTTTACAGGCATCGAACGAAGGTAAGCCGGTGATTCTTTTTACTGAGGCTGCAGCAGGTCAGGCTTATGATGACCTCGTGGCACGTTTCCTTGGCGAAGAACGTCCTTACCGTCATATCGAGGTAAAACCTAAGGGCTGGTTAGCACGACTATTTGGAGCGTAGACATGGCAGGATTCTGGAGTAAACTTTTTAGTGGCGAGGATAAACCATCAAGCGCACGGACTGCTAAAGACCGTTTGAAGGTTATCGTTGCTTCCGAACAAGGCTTGGGTCGTCGCTTGAGCCAGGACAAAATTGATCAGATGAAGACAGAAATCATGCAAGTGGTCAATCGCTATGTACGTGGTGTCGATGAGCAGCATATTCAAATGTCGGTACGTTCTGAAGCCAATATTGAAATGCTTGAGATGAATATCAATTTACCTGAAGAACGATAATCTGATTTTTGATTGGTCAAGCAAATTGATTCAAGGCAAAATATGAGGCCGGATTAGTAAAGCACGGCTTTACCCGGCCGCAAGACGAGAAGCTAGGCTTCGAGTGGGCTGGTCGTAAATACTGCTTTACCCAGCCGCAAGACGAGAAGCTAAGCTTCGAGTGGGCTGGTCGTAAATACTGCTTTACCCGGCCGCAAGACGAGAAGCTATGCTTCGAGTGGGCTGGTCGTAAATACTGCTTTACCCGGCCGCAAGTCGAGAAGCTAGGCTTTGAGTGGACTGGATCAGTAAATTAAAGCACGGCTTTTAAGGATTTACTCAATCCCAAGACTAGAAACAATGTTTCTAGTCGACAGAGTCAGCTCAAAAGACACTGTCTCTTGCTCATACAAATTTTGCCTTTTTTCATGCCGAAAAAACTACATTAGATTAAGGAAATTGCGATGGCATTATCTCAACCAGCGACCTTTAACGAAGAATGGTCAGATGAGCGTGTATTTGCCTACCTGAATCAGCTTCCTCCTGCAGGTGTAAATGCTGACTTTCATGTGCTTTATCATGCTTTCAAGCATATGCGTCCATTTGATTATGAACGCCTGTTGACGAAATTTGTCGCTGATGGCCGTGATGTCAATGCAACCAATCCTGAAGGACAACGCATTCATGACGTGATTGCCACCTTCCCGCGTCAAAGTGCCGAGTTCTTGGCAGTATTGGCGAAGTTTGCCTGATTTTAGCTACCGTATTAAAAAAGCCTGCAATTGCAGGCTTTTTTATGGTTCAGCATAGAGAAACTTAAACTAGAATCTCGCGTTTACCATTAGCCCCCATGCCACTGACAATACCATTCTCTTCCATCTGGTCAATGATCCGCGCAGCACGGTTATACCCCAGACTAAATTTACGCTGTAGCGAAGACGTTGAAGCCTTACGGGTTTCGAGTACAAATGCTACGCACTGATCATACAGTGCATCTCGATCTGGGCCACTCTCTCCACCCTCTTCAAAACCGCGATTTGATGGTTCCTCATCATACGGCGTCAGGATTTCATCGACATAATTGGGCGCACCACGTTCACGCCATGCATCACAAATCCGGTTCACTTCATCATCGGCAATAAAGGCACCATGCACACGCTCAGGCTCAATTTTACCAGGCCCCAAGAAGAGCATATCACCATGACCGAGCAAGTCTTCTGCACCGCCTGCATCCAGAATAGTACGTGAGTCAATTTTTGAGTTGACACGCAGTGCTACACGGGTCGGAATATTGGCTTTGATTAAACCGGTGATCACATCCACCGATGGACGCTGAGTGGCAAGCAGCAAGTGAATACCGGCCGCACGGGATTTTTGTGCCAGACGCGTAATCATTTCTTCAGCTTTTTTACCGACCTGCATGATCATGTCAGCAAATTCATCCGCGACAATCACAATCGAAGGCAACGGCGTTAAACGCGGTGCACGCTCACCCACCACTGAATCGCTGGCCTTCCAGGTTGGATCGATCAGGTCTTCACCATTGGCAATCGCTTCTTCGACCTTGCGGTTATAGTCACTGAGTTTACGAATTTTCAGGAAAGACATCAGTTTATAGCGACGTTCCATTTCATTGACACACCAATTTAATGCGTTGACTGCATCTTTCATATCGGTGACGACTGGCGTCAATAAATGTGGAATATCATTATAGTTGGCCAGTTCCAGCTGCTTTGGATCGATCAGAATCAAACGCAACTGTTCAGGGCTGTATTTGAGCAACATCGATAGAATCATCGAGTTGACTGCCACCGACTTACCTGAACCCGTGGTACCCGCCACCAGCATATGCGGTGCCTTGCCCAAGTCAGCAATTACCGGATTACCGGAAATATCCTTACCCATTGCCATCGAAAGAATGCTGTTCGGATCAGTGAAGGCTGGAATGGTCAGAAGCTCGATCAAACGTACCATTTCACGGCTGCTATTTGGCACTTCAATCCCGATATACGGTTTACCGGGAATCACTTCAACCACACGTACCGATGCCATCGACATCGAGCGTGCCAAATCTCGGGAAATATTAGTGACTTTAGAGGCCTTCACACCCGGCGCCAGATCCAGTTCAAAACGTGTCACCACTGGGCCCGGCTGTGCTTCAACCACCTTGGCTTTGACATTGAATTCCTGCAGCTTGATTTCAAGCAGTTCAGATAAACGCGACAATTGTTCTTCAGTGAAATTCACTTTTTTATTCGGATCGACTTCATCCAGCAGGTCCAGACCCGGAAGAGGCGATAGATCTTTACGGCGCTCAGCCACCTGCATCGCACGTGACATCGGACGGCCTGAAGCATCAGTTAAAGGTGCATCAAAATCAAACTCGTCTTCATCTTGTGGTTTGCCAGCCGTTTCTTGCCAGGCTTCTACAAATTCTTCTTTAGATAAAGCCTCGCGTACTGCGGCATGAGTTGCAGAAGAATCAGATACCGGTTGTGCTATAACTTGATGCTGAATCGGGGCCTGTACAAAAGCAGAAGATTGCGCATAGCTAGAGGCACGTATAGTTTGTTTTGGCTCATCCTCTTCAATCAGCAAATCACCCAGGTCATCCAGATCGGCTTGCAATGCACTATTTTTGACTACATGTGCTGTTGCGACAGATGCCAGAACCGGCGCCGCGCTTGTAACTTCTTCGGCAAAGCTCTGGGGTTTTGCAGCAGGCGCAGCATTAAATGGACTATGCACATCTGTCGCCGTTTTTCCTTGTGGAACGGCAGCCAGAAGTTCATCAAAGATTTCATCATCATTCCAGTCCAGCCCAGTATGCGTAGCAGGCGCTGTTCTGGCTTGAACATGTTGAGACGGCGCAGCTTGAGAAACCGCCAAGTGTGAGGCTGGAGCACTATGCTGCTCTTCTTCGGCAGCTTTAAGTAATGCATCAATATCCTGTTTATGGCGCTGATCTTCACTGGAATGTAAGGCACGCCATACTTCGCCTGTTGCCACGACGCGGTCTGGCTGTTGCGGCACTTGCGGTGCTTGCTTCAATGTCTCGACTGGCTCAGGAGCCTGCTGTACAGCCTCAGGAATATCGTCATGTAACTGTGGCTGCTGCGATTCTTTATCAGCAAAATCATCAAATAAGCGTTCAGCAACCTGATCACGCACTACCGGATCGATGTCTACCAGTTCATGCTCAGGTGCAGGGGTTACTGCGACCATTTTCTTCGCAGCATTCACTGGCTCTTTTTTAACCACAGGCGCAGTCCGGTCAAAATCGGACATACCTTCAGGGATATTGCGATAGAACAGATCCTGTAAATAAGCCGGTGTTGCTTTGAGACTGCTCCAGGTCTTGTTCCACTTCACCCCAAAGGCCAGTGTAAATAACATCACCCAAAATACCAACAGGAAGAATGCAGCACCATATACCGTCAGCAACTGTTCTAAACTCTGGCCTAATTCATAGCCAATAATACCGCCGGAAGAGTTATCCAGCGTATCGGCAGGCACTTGCCAGAATAAAAACAGCAGTGCTGACGTGGTCAATAACAGGAAGAATTGCGCAGCATAGCGGAATGGCCGGTTCAGGAAGCTACGTGGCCACCAGACCTGAACCGCTTCCATAAACAGATAGACAGGAATCAGCAGGCTTGCCCAACCGAGAAAGCCAAACAAAAGGTCTGCAATCCAGGCACCCGCAACCCCACTGGCATTCGAAACGGTCTGCGTATCACTAGAGATATGCATCCATCCCGGATCAAATGGCGTATAGGTCACTGTTGCAAGAAACAGATAAATCCCAAATGAGACTAAAAATAATGTCATTACTAAGCGCTGTGCATAGGCACTCGACACCGCTGTCATATACTGTCCTGTAACCAATTCTTCATGAATATTCTTTTGCTTCAATGCTTGAAAAAAGCGACGCAATAAAAGGCATATTATGCACCTGTTCTGTGAAAAAAGATGCACTATTGTGCAAGCACACTGTGTACTTATTATATATAGCCCAAATCGATTTCAATGATCAATAATATCGACTTTAATCTCACCCCACTGTTATACAGTTTCACGTATAATTCAATAAATTTCTAAATAAAAAAGGATACAGCTGATGAGCGCACGTCACTCACGACTGATTATTTTAGGTTCTGGCCCCGCAGGCTACAGCGCAGCAGTCTATGCAGCGCGTGCAAACCTAAAACCAACCCTCATTGCCGGTTTGCAACTGGGCGGCCAATTGACCACGACCACGGACGTGGATAACTGGCCTGGTGATCCTGAAGGCTTAACCGGTCCAGCATTGATGGAGCGTATGCAGGCGCATGCAGAGCGCTTTGGCACTGAAATCGTGTATGACCATATCAATGAAGTAGATCTAAACCAGCGCCCTTTCGTATTGAAAGGCGATATGGACGAATTTACCTGTGATGCTTTAATCATCTGTACCGGTGCAACAGCTCAATATTTAGGTCTTGAATCTGAAGCTGCCTTTATGGGTCAAGGCGTCAGCGCTTGCGCCACTTGTGATGGTTTCTTCTACAAAAACCAGAAAGTCATGGTTGTGGGTGGTGGTAACACCGCTGTTGAAGAAGCCTTATACTTATCCAATATCGCTTCGCATGTGACTCTGGTTCATCGCCGTGATTCATTACGTTCTGAAAAAATCTTGCAAGATCATTTATTTGCCAAAGAAAAAGAAGGCAAGATCAGCATTATCTGGAACCATCAGGTCGATGAAGTTTTAGGGGATGCACAATCTGGTGTGACCTCAGTACGTATCAAGTCGACCCAGGATGACTCTACTCAAAACGTCGATGTAACGGGTATGTTTGTTGCCATTGGCCATAAGCCAAACAGTTCAATGTTTGACGGTCAGTTGCAGCTGCGCGACGGTTATATTCAGGTGCAAAGTGGTACTGCGGGTAATGCAACCCAAACTTCGGTACCGGGCGTATTTGCTGCGGGCGATATTGCTGACAGCATTTACCGTCAGGCCATTACTTCTGCGGGTTCAGGCTGTATGGCTGCACTCGATGCAGAAAAATATCTTGATGCGATGGGCAAACTAGACTAAGCAGCAAGAATAAAAATGCCGTCCATTATGGGCGGCTTTTTTATTGCTAGAATTAGCTTATGATTCATCTATAGTTTTATTTCAGGTTTGCCATGCATCTACTTTCTCCCTCACAATTTATCTTCCCTGACCCGATGCAGGTTGACCCTGAAGGCGAAGGACTGATTTGTATTGGTGCTGACCTCTCCCCTTCCACACTTTTTGAAGCCTATACCCATGGCTTATTTCCCTGGTTTTCTGAGGGAGAACCTATTTGCTGGTGGAGTCCGGAACCGCGCTGCATTATTCGGCCCCATGATTATCATCCAAGTAAATCCCTGATCCGCAATATGAAAAAATGGGATTATCAAATCACGGTCAATCATGCTTTTGAAAGGGTGATTCGTTCCTGCTCATTGCCGCGTGCTTATGCAGAAGATACCTGGATCAGTGAAGATATTATCGCAGGATACTGCGACATGTTCGATGCCGGATATGGCTATAGTATTGAGATCTGGGATGAAAATCGCATTGTAGGTGGGCTTTATGGTGTAACGATTGGACAGGGTTGTTTTGGTGAGTCCATGTTTAGTACGCAGACCGATGTTTCTAAAATGGCTTTTTATACTTTAATGCTGATTGGGCAGGAAAATAAGCTGCCCTGGATTGACTGCCAGTTGGTCAATGACCATCTTTTAAGCCTCGGCGCCTGTACACTTTCTCGCCAAGACTATCTTAATTCGTTACAAGATGTTGTAAAACAGCCTGCTATCGATTGGAAAAAGTATCAAGAGGGTGTATTTTCAAGTAAAACAATAGCGCAAAACGCGCGACTCAGTGAATGAAAATAACAGAGGGTACTTGTTATGAACTCTTATCAGCCAAAGTCCCTACTGAACGATTTACAGTATTATATTACGCCGCCGCACGATTGCAGCTACTTGCCCAATAAGTCGGCACGTATGGTTTTTCTGGATCCTGCGCATCGCATTGATGTACTGACCCTGTCAGAACTGTCGCGCACCGGTTTCCGGCGCAGTGGCGATTTTGTTTATCGTCCGGAATGTCATCTGTGTCGTCAATGCTTATCTTCACGCGTACCAGTGGCTGAATTTTCCATGAACAGTTCACAAAAAAAAGCCTGGAAACGCAATCAGGATCTGCGGGTGAAAATTACCAGTCCAGAGCAGGCCGGTGATACGCATTATGCGCTGTATGAACGCTATATCAATGAACGCCACGCAGATGGTGACATGTTCCCTCCGAGTCGCGATCAGTTCGAAAAGTTTTTATTGCAAAGTTGTACGGACAGTTTCTTTTTAGAATTATGGCTGGATGATCGCTTGATCAGTGTTTCCACCTGCGACTTGCTAGATGATGGCATCTCGGCTGTATATACCTTCTTCGATCCGGATGAAAATCGCCGCTCTCTCGGTGCATTTGCAATCTTGAAGCAGATTGAACATGCGCAAAAACTTGGCTTGCAATTCATCTACCTCGGTTATTGGGTGCCACACTCCAACAAGATGAATTATAAATCTCAGTATCTGCCGCTAGAACTCTTGATTGATGGCCAATGGCGACGTTTAAACCGTGCGCTGAGTGAGCTGGAGATTCAGCACCTGGGAAACTCATTGATGACGACCTTACCCAGCGGATGGAATCACCAGATTATTAAATAAGGTCGTCAGTTTCTATTTGAACAGGCTAGCAAAGTCATCCGTACATGCCTTGACCATAATGATGGCATGTTCGCGCATTCCGTTTGAACCCGGATAATAATTTTTGCGTAAATCAATCTGATGAAAGCCTGACTTCTCATAAAGCTTGATGGCAGTAATATTAGTTTCGCGCACTTCCAGGAAAATCTGCACCGGATTATTTTTCAGCATGTCGACTGAGGCATCCAATAATTGATAACCCAAGCCCTGACCTTGCTGGGCCGGATCAATTGCCATAAGCAGTAAATTGGCTTCATCCAGCACCGGTTGTAAAATACAAAATCCCAGCACCTGCCCCTGCTGCTCGATCACAGTACTTTGATAAGCAGTCACCGCATCTTCAAACTGTTTTAAAGTCCAGGGATGTGATTGAACAGATTTTTCAATCTTTGCAACGGCTGCTACATCCGCTGCTTGCATTAAACGAATCATCTTCGTTCATCTTATATAGAATTAACTTTCGCATTATAGAAACTTCATCCAAAAAATCGAGTAAAAAAAAGAGCAATTTCAATCGCTCTTTAATTTTCAGTCCTATTCAAGTCCGAGTTTGGCTTTCCAGACTGTTAACAGGCCATGTGTATCATGATCATTTGGATGAAAGCCAGGTTTAAAGTACATTAACATTTCACGACCCATGCCCGTAATTACCCCTTTTGATGGGCTATACGCGTAGGTATATATCGATTTCAGCGATTCCAAATTCAATTGATTGTCCTGCTTGAGTAAACGTGCCAGAAAATAGCTTTGTACAACAGCTAAGGTTGCCATCGAAATGACCAAAGATGAGGTCCGTAGCGCATAGGCTTTTAAACCGTTACCAAAGACAGCTTCAAACACATCATAGGCCACCGCTTTATGTTCATTTTCTTCAATCGCATGCCACATCCACATATTTTTCATGGTTTCATCAGTCATCAGTTCCTGGATATGAGCGTTACTTAACAACTGCGTTGCGATGGTCGCGGTAAAATGTTCCAGTGCTGTGGTTGCAGTCAAATCCACCATTTTTTGGCTAATGCCAACTGGCTTCAGCAGTTTGGCCATGACTTTACGCGTGGTCTGAATCACCTGATCGGTATAATGATCCAGTGTCTCGACATCATGTCCATAGCGCTGTGCGGAGGCATTAAAACCGACATGTTCATGCGTGTGCATAGCTTCTTGACCAATAAAGGCAGAAATTTCTTTTTGCAATTCTGCATTATCTTTGATCGCTGAATGCTGACGTACGGCCCGAACGCTATCGATAAAGAACTTTTCACCTGCCGGAAACAGTGCAGATAAAGCGGTCATAAAATGCGTTAAACCGGCTGATCCATGCATCCAGTATTCCGGGACATGATCGAAATCAAAATTCATACGACGAACAGGAAAGCTTGCACCAGCACGCTCTGAAATTTTTACTTTTACGTTCATTGTAGGCTCCTTTCAAGCACAGCTGCCTGAATCTATTATTTGTTTTATTGAGCCTAGTTTTATTGATTTTTATCGTATAAATAAGTGCAGTTTAGGTCATCACACTATCAGTTAAGGACACTCATGAGTGATTGTCTGACAAAAATCCAGACAAAAAAAAACGCCTCAAAGAGGCGCTTTTTTTAAACAATCAGCGATTATGCAGTTACTTTAGCAACTACACCAGCACCCACTGTACGACCGCCTTCACGGATCGCAAAACGTAGACCTGGGTCCATTGCGATTGGGTGGATTAGCTCTACTGACATCTCAACGTTGTCACCAGGCATAACCATTTCAACGCCTTCTTTAAGCGCGATCGCACCAGTTACGTCCGTAGTACGGAAGTAGAACTGTGGACGGTAACCGTTAAGGAATGGAGTGTGACGACCACCTTCTTCTTTAGAAAGTACGTATACTTCTGCATCGAATTTAGTGTGTGGCTTGATCGCACCTGGTTTAGTCAATACTTGACCACGTTGTACGTCTTCACGCTTAGTACCACGTAGAAGAACACCACAGTTCTCGCCTGCACGACCTTCATCAAGCAATTTACGGAACATTTCAACGCCAGTAACTGTAGTTACTTGAGTATCACGGATACCAACGATTTCAACTGATTCGCCTACTTTAACGATACCAGTCTCTACACGGCCAGTTACTACTGTACCACGACCAGAGATTGAGAATACATCTTCAATTGGCATAAGGAATGGAAGGTCGATTGCACGCTCTGGCTCTGGAATGTAAGAGTCAAGTGCTTCAACCAGCGCAACAACAGCGTCTTCGCCATACTGACCAGCTTCACCGTTAAGTGCAGCAAGTGCAGAACCGCGGATCACTGGAGTGTCATCGCCCGGGAAGTCATAAGTAGAAAGAAGTTCACGAACTTCCATTTCAACCAGCTCAAGAAGCTCTTCGTCGTCTACAAGGTCGCATTTGTTCAAGAATACAACGATGTAAGGTA
>NZ_VPEU01000026.1:0-41359 GCF_013416975.1 Acinetobacter sp. YH18001
ATATATACGGTTAGCAATTTAAGGATGCTATGTTATCAATTCAAATTACTAGAGATGACAAATAATGTATCGCATGACGATCTCACAAGCAAAAAAATCACTCAGAATTGATTTCCCTATAAAAGTCAGCTTTTTATATAGAGTTAGCAGAATTAACAGATATAAAAATCCCTTTTTCTAAAAACTATAGTTTCAGCAGATGCTTTTGCTTCATATTGTCCGACAAAAAGCTCTATTATGTTTGATAAGCACATAATTTGACCTGTATTGATATGGTCTGAATTATAAAACACTTTATGCTGACAACATAATAAATAGACAGTTGTACATTAATATTACTGTCTGCGGATAAGGGGATAAAAATGACAAGTATGCCGACCTATCAGCCGCATTGGATCCGGGAAGATTTCATTGATTTTATTGGTGAAAAAATCCATCCAACCTGGGCAATCAAAAAAGTTAAGGCTGCCGTTATGGGCATTCAAGCCATCAGCCCTGACTTTTTCAAGATTCACTTACGTCCAAATCATAATTTTAAAGCCAAGTCATTTCAGGCCGGCCAGAATATTGCAGTGACCGTCAGACTTGATGGCGTACGTCATCAGCGACATTATTCTGTAGTGACGGTATTAAAAAATGGCGATCTGATCATTGCGGTTAAACAGCAGGGCAAAGTGTCACGTGCCTTAAGTCTGATGCAAATTGGTGCCGTGATAGAAATTTCACAGCCGCAAGGTGAGTTCACATTGCAAAAATCCACGCAGCCGATTTTATTCCTGGCTTCAGGCAGTGGTATTACCGCCATTTACTCCTTGCTGCAAAAAGCAGTCATTCAATCTCTGGAACAGATCGACCTGATTTATTTCACTCGAGATGATGCCTTTCATGCTGAACTGAAAACATTGGCTCTTATGCATCCAAACTTGAAATATCACCATTTCAATACTGTGGAACACCAGCAGCATCTGACCCAGAGCTTATTGCAAAAGCTGGTGCCAGACTTTGCAGAACGAAAAATTTATGCTTGTGGCTCCGCCGGGATGATGAAGGCCTCACTTCGCATCGTTGATAAACTGGAATTGAAATCCAATTTTCATTCGGAATATTTCCAGGTTGTGGTCGATGAAAAAATTAAAGCACAGCCGGTACAGTTTTTAAGATCGCAGCAAGAGTTTCAGGCGCAGTCCAATTTACTGGAAAGTGCCGAAAAGTCGGGCTTGCGACCAGCGCATGGCTGCCGGATGGGCATCTGCAACACCTGTTCCTGTACCAAGGTCAGTGGTTCGGTACGAAATGTCCTGACCGGTGAAATTGATCATGGTAATAATACCCAGATCAAACTGTGCATTTCTCAGGCAGTGAGTCCTGTGGTGATTAATTTATAAACTATTGATAAGCCATTAATTAAACTATAAGAAGGTGCTCCCATGAATATGCAAATTGATTTTAAACGACATAGCAAAAGCCAATTTCTTAGTCCTGAACAGATTGAGGAATTCGGTGCCAAAGTCGATGCGATCCGCCGCGAGGTCATGGATGATCTGGGGGAAAAAGACGCCGAATATATTTATAAAATCCGCAACTTTGTCCGCTATAGCGAAATTGCCTCACGTGGCATGCTGATGTTTGCCGGTTGGTTGCCACCGGTATGGCTGGCGGGGACAGGTCTGCTCGGTCTTTCCAAAATCGTGGAAAATATGGAACTCGGCCACAATGTCATGCATGGCCAGTTCGACTGGATGAATGATCCGAGTCTGAACGGTGCGACCTATGACTGGGATACGATTTCAACCGGCGATGACTGGAAATACACCCATAACTATATTCACCATACTTATACCAATATTGTCGGGATGGATCATGATGTGGGTTATGGACTGATTCGAGTCAGTGAATCGCAGAAGTGGGAACCACGCTTTCTGTTCAATATTCCACTGGGCATTCAGTTAATGGTATTTTTCGAATGGTATGTTGGCCTGCAACGCCTGCATCTGGAAGATGTGATTGCCTATAAAACCAAGACCTGGAAAGAAGTCTGGGAAGAAGCAGCACCTTTACGCCAGAAAATGCGACGTCAGGTGTTAAAAGATTATGTATTTTTCCCGCTCATTGCCGGCCCAAACGCCATTCCGGTATTTACCGGAAATGCGGTGGCCAATGTGATTCGCAGTCTATGGGCTTCTGCTGTCATTTTTAACGGTCATTTCACTGAAGATGCTGAAACCTTTGAAATGGACAATACTGACAATGAAACCCGTGCCGAGTGGTATTTACGCCAGATTCGTGGTTCGAGCAATTTTAGTGGAACAACCTGGCTACATATCTTGAGTGGCAATTTGAGCCATCAGATTGAGCATCATTTATTCCCAGACATGCCCGCCAATCGCTATGCGCAGGTTGCGCCAAAAATCAAAGCGCTCTGTGCAGAATATGGCATTCATTATAACGAAGCCAGCTTTATGAAACAGTTTTCTACTGTATGGGTAGGTCTCGCTAAATGTTCTCTACCGAATCACTGGACTGCACAGATTATTGAAAAAACCCACTCTGCTAAATCTGTATTGAGCCACTTTAAATCTAAAATCATGCCCTAATTTTTAATGTGTGGTATTCACCCGTTTGCTACGCCTCAATAGATTTACATGGTCTATTGGGGACTTTTTTGCTTTTTTGTCGTTTTAGTAGAAATTGAATCATCCATTTTTATGAATGAAGTATGGAGAGATATTTCAAAAAAATCACCAAAGAAAAACAGATACGGTACTGCTGAAACGCTTTGCCTACAACAACCTGCTTAAGCTCTAGAGGGTTGTCTCTATAATGGCCGCGTTGTCACACTCAAGGGCTCAGTTTTGAAATATCTTCAATTTTTTTCAGGCATCTCATTATTACTGCTTTTAACTGCTTGTAACCTCACAGAAGCACCAGCTCCAGATTATCAGGGAAACTGGAAAAATACGCTGGAAAATCCAAAACTTGAAAATGTATTGGTCATTTCGAAAAATGGTGAAAATTACTTCATTACCAACACCATAAAAGACAAAGAAACTGGTAAAACCGAAAAGAAAAATCCGATGCCGGCAGCAGTGAGCAAAAATGGCTTACTTCAGTTAAATGCAGGTGCGGGTATGGTTGATTTTGCAATCGATGAAAAAACAGGAAATCTGGTCGGTTCAGGCTCAGTCTATGAGAAAGCCAAATAATGTTTTCTTCTCAGGTCAGAGATCTGCAGAAAAATGTCATGAAACACAATATTCATGGCATTTTTTTATTGGGCTAAACTTAATAACTCAGCAAAATCTTCTGCGAAATAATTTACTTTGGCCTTGATCAAATCTATTTCATGAACAGAGTATTGATCATAAACTGCAATCACATCGACTCCTGCATTGTTGGCCGCTTCAACGCCAATTAATGAATCCTCAATAATCAGGCAATCTGCGGCTTGCACCTGAAAATGCTGAAGGACATTGAAATAGACTTCAGGATGTGGCTTGATGTTCTGCACATTTTCACGGGTCAATAGCAGGGCAAAGTCATCATTAAAGCTGATTTTTTTGTTAATGTTTTGATTATTGTCCTGATAACGCTGCACATTGAACAAACTGGTCGTTGTGGTCAGGGCGATCTGAATCCCTTGTTGTTTCAGGGCTTGAATGAACCGTTCAGCATGTGGTTTTAGCTCGACCACATGATCGAGAAAATGCCGTGAAATTGCATAACGGCGGTTTTTTACTTCTTCTTTATTCGGCGCAAATCCATAAAGCGCTTTTAAATAAGCACAATATTCCAGATAGGGATCCGGCTGATGTTTAAATTTTTTGAGCTGAAGATCGCGCTGTTGCTGGATCTGCCTTAAGTCGACTTCAATATTTGCCAACTCCTGAATCAGCGCAGCATCGACCTGATTCCAGACTCCCACGGAATCAATCAAGGTGCCATCCAAATCAAAACACACCAACTTTTTGCCTTGGAACATAAGATATTTCTCTTAATTTGCATCGTTAATTCTGTGGGCTTGAGTATATAGCATGAAGCTTGCGTGTTTAAGTTGACCAAGGAAAAACAGAAGTGCATATTTACAACAGAAGTACTTGTAACGAGGTTCCACATCAGAGAAAAGTGATTTTTAACACCACATGGAAATTGACTGATCCTAGAAATCGTTGCAAAGTGTTATATTTGAACATTGGCAATTGATAAAATGATGTCGATGATATCTTCGTCAAAATTATTAGAAAGTTAAAGGAAATGTGTTTCTGTGTTTGAACTTGACTGTAAATTGCTCAGTATTTTTTATTATGTCTATAAATTTAAAAACGTATCTCAGGCAGCTGATCATTTAGACATGAGCCAGCCAGCGGTGAGCAATCTGCTGAATAAAATTCGCCAGCATTATGGTGATCCTTTATTTTTACGTATTGGCAATGAAATGCTGCCGACAGATTTATCTAAGCAGTTGTTTCCCTTGGTCAGTGAAGCACTCAGTAAAGTTGAAGCGATTAATAATTTCACCATCAATTTTGATCAGGTCACTTCACAGCAACGTTTTACACTGGCGATGACCGATGTATCGCATCTGGTGTTATTGCCAAAAATTTCACAGTATCTCAAGCAGCATGCATCACATATCCGCCTGAATGTGCGTCCGATTACCTCGGAAACCAGTTATCAGATGGCCAATGGCGAGATTGATCTGGCTTTGGGCTTCTTGCCAAATCTGGAGAATGGCTTTTATCAGCAGAAACTGTTTGAACAGTATTATGTGGTGATCGCAGCGAAAGACCATCCGCGACTAACGGGTGACAGCATCACGACCGAAGAGTATTTACGTGAAACCCATATCGATATTGATGCCGGGATGGGGCATTACCATATTGAAAATGAATTGCTGAATCTGGAACTCAAGCGCGACATTCTAATGCGTCTGCCCAGCTATTTAGGCGTGGGACTGGTGGTACAGGAAACCGATGCGATTGCGACCGTGCCTTATTATTTGAGTGAAGTCCTGTTATCACGTGGCAATCTCAAGATTTTTGGGGCACCGATTGCTTTCCCGACCTATTCTGTAAAGCAGTATTGGCATATGTCCTGTCATCATAAAACCAGTCATCAATGGCTACGCAATATGTTGCATGAAATCTTAAGCAAATAGCATTTCAGCATACATGCATTGTGCTGCAATCTGCTTTTTCTCTATCTCAGAGATTTCGACACCATCCCATTTTTCAATCTGCTCGATTAACCAGATAAAATCGGCAAGCTGCGGTTTCGCACTTGCACCAACAAGATTGCGGATGATGTTTTGAATTTTATGATAGTCACAGACATGACGCTGTGCAGAGCATTCAAACTGGATAATCTGATAATCAACCAGCATGTCCCAAACTTGGGACAGATCAGCACGCTGTTTTAAATCCGTTTGGGCTTTCTGGACAGCATTGACCAAAGCCTTCACCGTGCATGGATGTAA
The DNA here is from genome assembly GCF_013416975.1 of Acinetobacter sp. YH18001. NCBI lineage: Bacteria > Pseudomonadati > Pseudomonadota > Gammaproteobacteria > Moraxellales > Moraxellaceae > Acinetobacter > Acinetobacter sp. YH18001. The sequence continues at coordinate 5,474 of NZ_VPEU01000026.1, forward strand.
TTCTGCCCATTCCTGAGTCATGGCCAGAACCTTGTCGGCAACTTTAGGAATGACATTCTGGCTTGCAGCGACAATTAAACTATAGCCTTCAAGCTTGGCCTGAATATTCCAGGGTTCTCCCACACAAAAGCCATCAAAGACCTGTTCCGAGATTCCTTTTACCATCGAAGCTGGTGGTGAGGTCATGAGCTGAATCTTGTGGGCAATATTGACATCTGTCAGGGCTAACCATTCTTTTATACAATAATGATGAATTGAGTGCTTATAGACATAGGCCAGATTCATTTTCTGCTGTTGTTGCAAGGCCTGCACCAGTTTTTGAGAACTGCTTTTTTCATCATCTTCTGCATCAATTCCCAATTCATGACACAGATCTTGACGCAGGCTGATAAAAGCCTGATTCATGCTCAGTACCAACGGGGTTTGCAAAGCCACCTGTAACTGGTCTGTACCCAGAGCAGCAGCAGGTAGCATGGCGGACAAACAATGCGCAGCGTCCAGAAAGCCATAGGCCAGACGGTCTCTTAAACTGGACCAGGAGGCCTCCCGGATTAAGTTGATGGTTAATCCCTGTTCGGCAAAATAACCCTGTTTTTCGGCCCAGAGAATGGCCACACAATCAAGCAAAGGAATATAGCCAATATTGAGTTCAGTTTTTTCTAATGTGGACATATGCTTTTCCTTATTGGCCCAATAACAGCTTCTGTGCATCGAGCAGGCGTCTGGCCATTTCACCAATGGTAATCCGGTGACTCATGGCATTTTTACGTAATAAGGCAAAGGCCTGTTCTTCAGATAATGCATGCAGCTGGATCAGCAATGCTTTGGCTTTATCGATATCTTTACGGTCAATCAGCTTGTCTTGGGTTTCTTTTAAATCGTTCAGCAGCTTTTTATGCTTGCGGAACTGTTCAATTGATATTTCCAGAATGCTTTCTAATTTGCTGGGATCAATACCATCGACAATATAAGCCGTGATCCCGGCATCAATCGCACTTTTGATGGTGTCTTTATTGGAGTTTTGGGTAAACAGTACGGTAGGAAGTTCATATTGGCTGACACAGCTTTCAATAATATCCCGATGTGGATGATCCATATTTAGCAGAATCACATCTGCATGGATGCCTTTGACATGCACCATATTCAGATCATTCAGGATTAAACAGGCCACCACCTGAAAATCATGTAACAGCAGCGATTCCTGGATGAATTGGGCGCGCTCCAGATCATCATCAATAAGAGCAATTCGTAATTTAGACATGGAATATTTTCAAGTAAGGCCTAAGGAATATTCAAGTACGAATAATGCAAAAAACATGCCATTATATTGGTGCATCAAAGAGTTATTTTGAGTTCAATTTGGTGCAGGAGTTTGGCATCCATCATCAAAATAAAGCATTTCCTGCAATTTTCTGGCTGATATCAGTCATTGTGTTGCTAAAAAAGTTGGCATGCTTCCTGCATTTATCAAATTGTCAAAGATGACTTTCAATACGAATAACGGCCAACGATGCCCGTTCTGATCGTAGTTGCACTTTAAAAGGGTGCAACTGATATTTCGTTCAGCACAGGATAAATGACATGGTCAGTTGTTCAGCAATACAAACCGTACGGGCATTTCAACCTTTGATCCAGCATTTCAAACAGCTGGGCACGGTATTTACCACCCATTCAAACAGTCGACATATCAACCACTAGATCTGATATGTGGCTTTTTATCGTCTTTAAAAAAACAATAGTCGGAGCGCAGATATGAAAATTCTCATGATTGGGCATGGCATGGTGGGGCATAAATTCATCGAATCTGTACTGGAACAGGCCGGTGATGACATTGAGCTGACCATTTTGGCAGAAGAGCCACATTTGGCTTATGACCGGGTACATTTGACCGAATATTTCAGCGGCAAGTCGGTCAAGGATCTGAGTCTATGCCGTAGTGATTTCGCCGATGCCTATGGCATTGATTTACGACTGAATACCAAAGCAGTTGAAATGGATCAGCTGAATAAAACGGTAACGACTAATCACGGTGATGTGCTGAGTTTTGACAAGTTGATTCTTGCCACCGGCTCTTATGCCTTTATACCGCCAATCCCGGGCAATGAGCGTCAAAACTGTTTTGTCTATCGTACTATTGAAGATCTGGACGCGATTCGTGCCGCCAGCCTGAATGCAAAAACCGGTGTGGTGATTGGTGGCGGCTTGCTCGGACTGGAAGCAGCGAAGGCATTACGAGATCTGAATCTAGACACCCATGTGGTGGAATTTGCACCGCGTCTGATGGCGGTGCAGATTGATGATCTGGGTGGCCGGGTATTGCGTTCTAAAATCGAAGATTTAGGCGTCAAGGTTCATACCCAGAAAGCCACATCAAGTATTGAAGATGGTGACAGCACTCAGCATGTAATAAAGTTTGGCGATGGCTCAGTCCTTGAAACCGACATCATTTTATTCTCTGCCGGCATTCGCCCACGTGATGAACTGGCCCGGCAGAGCGGTCTGCTCATCGGTGAACGAGGCGGTATCATCATTAATGATTATTGCCAGACCTCACATCCGGACATTTATGCCATTGGTGAATGTGCACTTTGGGACAATAAAATTTATGGTCTGGTTGCACCAGGCTATGACATGGCGCGTATCGCAGCGAAACATGTACTGGGCCAAGAGAGTCATGCATTCGCTGGCGCCGACATGAGCACCAAGCTCAAACTGATGGGTGTGGATGTTGCTTCTATTGGTGACGCACATGCCATGTCACCTGGTGCCTTGAGCTATTTCTATGCTGATGAAGCCGCGCAGGTTTATAAAAAAATCGTGGTGTCAGCAGACAGGACCAAGCTGCTGGGCGCGGTGCTGGTGGGCTGTGCCAAAGAGTATAGCGATCTCCTACAAATGATGCTGAATGGTCTGGCTGTGCCGGAGCAACCGGAAAGCCTGATCATGCCAGGCTTTGATCAGTCAACTTCCAAATCGGGTGGCAGTGGCATCGATTTATTGCCTGACAGTGCGACCATCTGTTCCTGTAATAACGTTTCCAAAGCTGATATCTGTTCAGCCATTGATGGCGGTGCAACTTCATTGGGTGCACTGAAAAAATGCACGCAGGCTGCAACGGCGTGCGGTGGCTGTGCGCCACTGGTGACGCAGGTTCTCAAATCCGAATTACAGCGTCAGGGTGTCACGGTGAACAATCACCTGTGTGAACACTTTGCCTATTCGCGGCAGGAACTGTATCACCTTGTACGTGTGCATGAAATCAAAACTTTTTCTGACCTGATTCAGCAACATGGGCACGGGATGGGCTGTGATATCTGCAAACCGACTGTAGCCAATATTCTGGCATCCTGCTGGAATGATTTTGTCCTGAAACCAAGTCATGCCGGTTTGCAGGATAGCAACGACTACTACCTCGGCAATATCCAGAAAGATGGTTCCTATTCGATTGTGCCACGTGTTGCAGGCGGCGAGATTACTCCGGATGGCCTGATTAGCATCGGTCAGATCGCCAAAGATTATGGTCTATATACCAAAATCACGGGCGGACAACGAATTGACATGTTTGGTGCGCAGGTACATCAACTGCCTGAAATCTGGGAAAAACTGATCAATGCCGGTTTCGAGTCCGGACATGCCTACGGCAAATCCTTACGTACGGTGAAATCTTGCGTGGGCAGTACCTGGTGCCGTTTTGGTGTCGATGATTCTGTCGGCTTGGCGATTTTCCTGGAGAATCGTTATAAAGGCCTGCGTTCACCACATAAAACCAAAATGGCAGTATCCGGCTGTACCCGGGAATGTGCAGAAGCACAAAGTAAGGATGTCGGTGTCATTGCCACGGAAAAAGGCTGGAATCTATATGTATGCGGTAATGGCGGTATGAAACCGCGCCATGCTGAACTGCTCGCCTCGGATCTGGATACTTCCACACTCATCAAATATATCGACCGCTTCTTTATATTCTATATCCAGACAGCAGACCGTCTGCAACGCACCAGTGTATGGCGTGACAATATGGAAGGTGGGCTGGACTATCTGAAAGATGTCATTGTGCATGACTCACTGGGTATTGCTGCTGAACTGGAAAGCCGTATGCAGCATGTGATTGGCACTTATCAGGATGAATGGCGCACCGCGATTGAAGATCCTGAAGTACGCAAACGCTTTAAGACCTTTATCAACGCCAAAGCAGCCGAGCAGAATGACCCGCATATTCAGTTTGCACCTGTACGTGGTCAGATCCGGCCAAAGACTGACGCTGAACGTGATCTCAACCGTATTCCAGTGGTTGAAGCCTAAACACCACAGTCAGGGAGAATGAAAATGACAATTTTAAAAGATATGAACGAACTGAACTGGTACGAAGTCTGTCATCTGGATGAGATCACCCCGAATACTGGTGTTGCAGCTTTGATTGAAGATCAACAGATTGCAATTTTTCGCGTGGGTCAGGAACAGCGGGTGTATGCGCTCAGCAATCAGGATCCGTTTAGTCTGGCCAATGTCATGGCACGTGGCATTCTGGGCGATCTGCAAGGTGAGCGTGTAGTCGCATCCCCAATTTACAAGCAGCATTTCAGTCTGGTGACCGGCCGTTGTCTGGAAGAGCAAGATCAGAAATTACTGATATTTCCAACCCGAATTGAAAATGGCACAGTCTTTATCAGCCCAACTGCACAAAAGACCTATATTTCCAGTAATGGTCAAAACACAGAGCGTTTAAAACTGGTATTGGTCGGGAATGGGCTGGCGGGTATGCGCTGTCTGGAAGACTTGCTGGATATGGCGCCAGATCGTTATGACATTACCGTGATTGGGGAAGAGCCATGGGGCAATTACAACCGCATCATGTTGTCACCGGTATTATCTGGTGAGAAAAGTTTTGCCGAAATTATGTTGCATTCAGTCGACTGGTATACTGAAAAAGGTATCCGTTTTATTGGCGGAGATGCAGCACTCTCTATCGACCGCTCACGCAAACAGGTGCATACCGGAAAAGGCGAAATGGTTGCTTATGATCGTCTGATCCTCGCCACTGGTTCCAAACCCTTTATACCGCCAATTCCAGGTGCTGAACTTGAAGGCGTGATGAGCTTCCGGGATATTCAGGATGTTAACCGCATGCTGGATTACTGCAAAACCAAGCAAAATGCCGTCGTCATTGGCGGTGGTCTGTTAGGACTGGAAGCCGCATATGGCTTAAAACAGCGAGGGATGAATGTAACGGTGCTACATCTGATAGACCGTATTATGGATCGTCAGCTGGACATGAAAGCCAGTCAAATGCTGAAGAAATCAATTGAAGAAAAAGGTATTAGGATTATCACCGAAGCCAATACCGAAGAACTACTCGGTAGTGATGGTCACGTGACTCAACTGCGCTTAAAAGACGGGACAATGCTGGATGCTGATTTGGTGGTATTCGCCGTCGGGATTCGACCAAATAAAAGTCTGGCCGAACAGTCTGGCCTGCGCTGTAACCGCGGCGTGCTGGTGAATGACACCATGCAGACCTATGATCCGAGTATTTATGCAGTGGGTGAATGTATTGAGCATCGTGGTCAGACCTTTGGATTGGTTGAGCCATTATGGGGACAGGCCTTTATCTGTGCGACTCATCTGGCTGAACATGGCCGACTGACCTTTAAGGCACCGACTGTTCCGACCCAGCTTAAGGTCAGCGGATGTGACGTATTCTCGGCAGGTAATTTTGAACCGACTAATGATTTCGAAGATATCGTGCTGAATGATGAGAAGCGTCAGATTTATAAACGGATCATCATCCAGCAGGACAAGGTCATTGGTGCGGTGCTATTTGGCGATACTGAAGATGGGGCATGGTATGCCGAACTGATTGCAGATCAGACACCAATTAGTAATATCCGCAGCAAGCTGCTTTTTGGTCGGGATTTTGCATTAAGGAAAGTAGGCTAATCGGATAAAGCTCTCCAGCCCTTCTTTAGCAAAGGAGGGTTGGGGGAGGATTAAAACTTTTGAGATATAGAAAATATTTAAATCAAACCTGTAAAAACTAGATATCAGAGATTTGGTGAAACACGTGAATTTGGATGATTAAGGAGCACAGCAGCAATGAATAGTATTCCGGTTATGGAACTAGATAGCTCTACTGAATCCCAAATAAAAACTACTCAGACGACCTGTCCTTATTGTGGAGTAGGCTGTGGCGTCATCGCGCACGTAAGCCAAACCCCGATGGGTGAAAAGGTTGAGATTGAAGGCGATGTTCAGCATCCTGCGAACTTGGGCAAGTTGTGTATTAAAGGCAGTCATCTTGCCGATACACTTGGCTTAAAAACCCGGCTTCTGCATCCGATGACAGGTCGAAAAGAGCAGCGGCAAATAAGCACTTGGGATCATGCCATTTCTAGTATTGCCAATAAATTTCAGCAATGTATTGATCAATATGGACGCGACAGCATCGCCTTTTATGTCTCCGGCCAGCTTTTGACTGAAGACTATTATGTGGTGAACAAGTTTGTAAAAGGCTATCTGGGTACTGCCAATATTGATACCAATTCAAGACTGTGCATGTCATCTGCTGTGGCGGCACATAAACGGGCTTTTGGCGAAGACCTGGTACCAGCCAGCTATACAGATTTTGAGCAGACAGAAATGGTGGTTCTGGTAGGTTCCAATACTGCCTGGTGCCATCCGGTGCTTTATCAGCGCATCATGAAAGCCAAGGAAGAGCGGGATTTATTCGTGGTGGTGATTGATCCGCGCTTTACTGCAACCTGTGAAGCGGCAGATTTACACTTGCCGATTTTACCAGGTCAGGATGTCGCGCTGTTTAATGGCTTGTTGCAGTATCTTCAGCAAAATGGTCATGCCGATCTGGATTTTGTTACCCAACATACTCAAGGTCTGGAGCAGGCGCTTGCCAGCAGCTCGACAGAGTCATCACTTGAAAGCGTGGCAAAATGTACCGGTATTGCTATTGAAAAATTAACCTTATTTTTTCAGAAATTTGCACAGACCGAAAAAATCATGAGCCTGTTTTCCATGGGCGTAAACCAATCCTCTCAAGGAGTAGACAAGGCCAATAGCATTATCAACTGTCATTTATTGACAGGAAAAATAGGCAAACCCGGTTCGGCACCTTTTTCCATGACCGGACAGCCGAATGCCATGGGCGGACGGGAAGTCGGTGGACTGGCCAATATGCTGGCCAGTCATCTGGATCTGGATAATCCGCAGCATCAGCAACTGGTGCAGGATTTCTGGCAAAGCCCGGTCATCGCGCGGCAGCCCGGATTAAAAGCGGTAGATTTATTTCAAGCGGTGGAAAGCGGGAAAATCAAGGCCATCTGGATTATGGCCACCAATCCGATCGTGAGTTTGCCCGATGCAGATCAGGTTAAACGCGCTCTGGAAAAGTGTGAATTTGTGGTCGTTTCCGATATTTGTCTCGACACCGATACCACGCAATATGCCGATGTACTGTTACCGGCATTGGGTTGGGGCGAAAAAGATGGCACAGTCACCAATTCGGAGCGCCGTATTTCCCGGCAAAAGGCTTTTTTGCCGGCTCCGGGTGAAGCCAAAGCAGACTGGTGGGCCATTTCTCGGGTGGCTCAGGTCTTAGGTTTTCGCGGTTTTGACTTTAGCAATAGCCATGACATTTTTCTGGAACACGCCCGTTTATCTGCCTATCAGAATAGTTCACTTTCGCAACGCGCAGATACACCCAATTTTCGCTATTTCAACCTGCAAGGTTTAACTCATCTCGGTTTTGCGGAATATCAGAATCTGGCATCGATCCAGTGGCCGGTTTGGGATAAGCAAGAAGTTCATCAGGTTGGTCAACTATTTAGCCAAGGCCAGTTTAGTCATGCAGATGGCAAGGCCAGATTAGTGCCGACAGTTGCCGCCAATCCCATACATGCTATTTCTGCTGAATATCCGCTGATCCTGAATACCGGACGGATTCGCGATCAATGGCACACCATGAGTCGTACCGGATTATCTGCCAGTTTATCCCAGCATCGTACTGAGCCTTATTGTGAGTTGCATCCGCACGATGCGCTGAAATATGGCTTGAAAGATGCCGAGCTGGTCGAGGTGAAATCCGCTTGGGGAAGTTGTGTACTCCGTGTGCAATTTTCACAAAATATGCGACGTGGCCAGATTTTTGCACCGATTCATTGGAACGACCAGTTTGCGTCCGATGCGCGGATTGGCAAAGTGGTGAATCCGGTAGTTGACCCGATTTCTGGCGAACCAGAATTTAAGCATACTCCAGTGATGATCCAGCCATTTTATACCCAGTGGCAGGGCGTGCTGTATGTGCGGGAAGGCTTTGAACAACAGATCCAGACCATGATTGAAAATACGGTGTGGTGGAGCAAAATTCAAACCACTCAGGCCATCCGGTATGAACTGGCAGACCGGCGCAGGTTTTCTGACATCACCGGGCAGATCAAGAGCCTGTTAGCCTTTGATGATGAAAGCTTTGAATGGCTGAATCTCGAAGATCAAACGGCGCATATCAGTCATAGTGTGGTGCTTCAGGATGGCCAGTTAATTGCCAGTTTTTATATCGCACCGGCGGCACTATTGCCAGATCGTGACTGGGTGGCTGGCCTGTTTAGACGTGAACGTCTGAGTGCATTGCATCGTAAAGCATTGCTGGCAGGTCAGGCCATGTCGATGGGAAATAGTGAAGGGGCATTGGTCTGTAGCTGTTTTAAGGTCGGTAAGAACCGAATTATTCAAACCATTAAAGATAAAAATATCACGCATGAAAAACAGGTGACTGCATGTCTAAAAGCCGGAGGAAATTGTGGTTCGTGTTTGCCAGAAATTAGAGGCCTGATTAAGGCCTGCCAGACGGAGTGCATAGAATGAAAAGAAGAGTGATGAAGACGGTGTCTTATCCGGAAACCGACGTGGTGATTCTGGCCGGAGGTTTAGCGCGGCGCATGAATGGCATCAATAAATTGCTGCACAAATTTGATGATGAAATCCAGCTGATTAAAATCCATCAGCAACTGAAGTCCCGGGCAAGCAAAGTCTGGGTCAATAGCCATCGGGATCACTCTATTTATAAACGGATGATTCCTTCGATTGATTTTTATCAGGACGATGAACCCGGCTTTCAGGGACCATTGATGGGCATGAAGAGTGCCTGGTCACATGTGGAATCTGATTATGTGCTGTTCGTGCCTTGTGATGTGACCTATATCCCCAAAAAGGTCATTTCACGTTTACATCAGGCCTTGCAACGACATCCCTTATGTGAAGTGGCGGTAGTTGAAATCAATGAAAAGGCATTGTTTCCATTCTGTCTGATGAAACGCAGCAGCTTACCCACGCTTATACAACATCTTGAAAATGATCAGCACAGTTTAAAACTCTGTTTTGCTGACATGCACATGCAGCGGGCAAGTTTTAAAAATCGTGCCCTGTTTTTCCACAGTATTAATTCATTTGACGAGCTACAGCAGCATCAACAGCTTAACTTTCTTTAGCATTTAAAATGCTAAAAGCCGAATCATCATATTCTGGCTCACCAAAATATTGCTTTTTTTATTTTTCGAACAAAATTTCGGACTAAAAAAGAACAAATATTATCCATTAATATTATTTAAAAATAAATTTGTGCAAAGTTGGAACACTTATTGCTTATTCATTGTGAAGAAATAGGGCAGTAAATCAAGACTGTTAAATAACCGTGCAGATCTCATCATGGACCGCAGCAATGAACAGCATGAAAGTTTTAGCATCTCGCAGTATCTTTCAGGATCAGTTTGGACGCCAGAAACGTAAGTTGCGGATCTCGGTGACTGACCGCTGTAATTTTAAATGCAGCTATTGCATGCCTGAACATCCGGAATGGATGAATAAAAAAGATTTGCTCAGTTTTGAAGCCCTGTATGCTTTTTGCGAGTTTATGGTGCGACACGGGATTGAGCAGATCCGCGTGACGGGGGGCGAACCGTTGATGCGCCAAGGCATCGTTCATTTTATTGCCTGCTTACAGACATTGAAAGCAATTGGCCTGAAACGTATTTCCATGACCAGTAATGGCCATTATTTAAAAGATTATGCTCAAGCGCTTAAACAGGCAGGACTGAACGATCTGAATATCAGTCTAGACAGTCTTGATCCAAAGCAGTTTCAGCAACTGACCCAAAAACAGTTACAGCCTGTACTTCAAGGTATTTCTGCCGCACAGCAGGCAGGTTTGACCGTCAAGATCAATAGTGTGCTCATCAAAGGCATCAATGACAATCAGATTATTCCTTTGGTGAAATGGGCACAGCATCAGGCTATAGAACTGCGTTTTATTGAGTTTATGCCCCTCGATGGCGATCAGAAATGGAATCCGTCTGATGTCATCAGTGAGCAGGATATCCTGGATCAACTGAAAACTGAATTTGATGTCCAGGTATCTCAAGGACAAGGCGCCAATCCAGCCCGTGGCTATTTGGTCAATGGGCAGCCTTTGGGGATTATTTCCACCATTACCCATTCATTTTGCAGTGATTGTGACCGTCTGCGCCTCAATGCCCAAGGTGAATTTTATAACTGTTTATTTGCCAGACAAGGCCTGAACCTTAAGGCAGATATCGAACAACTGGCGCTGGATCATTTCGCCACACAGACATTTCAGCACAAGCTCCACGCTTATATCTGGCATAAAGAGGCCGGCTTCCATGCGATCCAGCAATCACCAATACAAAAGCCGATCCGAAAAATCAGCATGCACAGCATTGGAGGGTAAATATGTCACTCACTCAGCAAAAATTAATTCATATCAAAATAGAAGCCTTCGGTGCGATTGAACGACAAATTCCCACAGATTTAAATTTGCAATGCGAGTCTGAAATTCAGGTTTCTGAAGTCCTGAACCAGTTGCTATCCCTCTATCCCGATATACAGCCCATGCTGGAACGTTGTGCCTGTGCAATCGGTGAAGACATTATTTCCAGACAGAATGTTTTAAATCGTGACAGTACGCTGGTGCTGTTATCGCCGGTAGCAGGAGGCTGAGATGCAACTCAAGTCACTAAAACAATTTGCCCGAATCCAGCAGACTGCTTTTAGTCTGGAGGATTTTGATGGTATCCAGCATTTTCCGGAATGTGGTGGAATCGGCATCTTTGTCGGAACAGTACGTAACCATCATCAGGGGAAAGCTGTGCGTGCCCTGAAATATACCGCCTATGCGCCTGTGGCTGAAAAAATGATTCGTGAAATTGAACAGCAGATCCAGATCAAATACCAGGTGTCTTATGTGCGGGTAGTGCACCGTATTGGTGAGCTGGAGGTTGGGGAAACAGCCATTATTGCTATGGCTTATGCGGCCCATCGTCGTGAGGCCTTCGCTGCCTGTGAGGAAGCTGTGGAACGGGTGAAGCATGAGGTTCCGGTCTGGAAAGAAGAGTTTTATCTGGATGGTAGCAGCCAGTATGTGGAAGGCTGTTGTATTCGAAAAGATCATGGACCTGAAACTAATCACTCTCATCATGCAGAAGAAGCGCATTGTCACCATCACCATGTAGCAGAACACGCTTGCCAATCACCATCTAATTAAATGCGTCCAATGAGGATGCATAAGATGAATCACTTTAAAACAGATTTTAAAAATTAGCCTGGGATGAATCATGAAAAATGTAGGGATGAAAGCAGAAAGTTACCGTACAGCAATTGCCACTGGAATCCTGCATGCACCGCCACATTGCATTGAGCTGCTACGTAATGGCAATACTGAAAAAGGGGATGCCCTGAAAACAGCACGCATTGCCGGCATTCTAGGTGCCAAACGGACCGATGAGCTGATTCCATTGTGCCATCCATTACCGATTTATCGTGCCGATGTGGAATATGAACTGTGTGATGCACATGTCGAAATTATTGCTACTGTTGAAACCATTGGACCCACTGGTGTGGAAATGGAAGCTTTGACAGCGGTCAGTCTGGCAGGTCTGACCTTGTATGACATGCTGAAGCCGCATTGTGAACCGGAAGATTTGTCGCTGGATCAATGCAGGTTGCAGCAGAAAAAAGGCGGAAAATCACATTTTACCCGGGTACTTAAAGAGAGTCTGTCCGCTTCGGTTATTGTGCTGTCCGATACGGTTGCAGCAGGCAAAAAGCCGGACACTGCCGGGCAAAACGTACTGGAAATTTTAAAAGAAGCCAGTTTTGGTCCTATAAGTTATCAAGTTATTTCCGATAGCCCAGAACAGCTCTTGACCCTGATTGAACAGCAGAAAAATCAGTATCCGCTGATTCTAACTGTGGGCGGTACTGGATTGGGTCCTAAAGACCTGACAGTCGAAACCTTGCAACCTTTGCTGCAACGGGAAATCCCCGGCTTGATGGAAGCTTCGCGTAGTTTTGGGCAAAAACGTACCCCTTATGCGGCATTAAGTCGTGGCGTGGCTGGCTATATTGAGAACAGTCTGGTGATGACCCTGCCGGGAAGTCGGCAGGGGGCGAAAGAATCCCTGATCGCGGTACTTCCTGCGTTAGTGCACTTGTTTGATGTACAAAAAAATATTCCACATTCGGGAGGCTATCAATGAATCAGGCAATATCGCATTCAGCCTGCGGTGCTGAGCCGGGACTGATTTCTGTTGATCAGGCACTACAGATGATACTTGAGCAGACGAATGTCTTGGCAACTGAAAGCCTGCCGCTTGTTCAGACTCTGAATCGCTATCTGGCAAAAGCGATTGATTCGGCTATTCCATTGCCGCTGTTTTCACAAAGTGCTGTAGATGGCTATGCGCTTTGTAGTGCAGAAAATGTTAGTGCTCACAGCACTTTTGAACTCATTGGAGAGATTCGGGCAGGGCAAAGTACTGAAATTGAACTGCGGCCAGGTCAGGCGGTCCGGATTTTTACCGGTGCCAGGATTCCAGCAGGAACTACAACGGTCGCCCGTCAGGAAATTGTCAAATGCCATGCCAATCAAATCATTATTACAACAGACCTAAAGCCTCATACGGATATACGTGATGCAGGCGAGGAAATCGCACAAGGGCAGCGTCTGGCAGATGCAGGTCAAAAACTGCATGTAGGTGCAATTGCAGCTTTGAGCATGGCAGGCGTAAAGCAGGTTTCAGTCTATCGTTATCCTAAAATTGCTGTTGTGATTACTGGAGATGAAGTCGCTTCCAGCATTGAAGACCTGAATTCCGGAAAAATCTTTGACGCCAATGCTCCACTGATTCAGGCCTGGTTTCAATCACAGGGTCAAAACGTAGATATTCTGCATGTTTCAGATAATGAGTATGAGCTGCAAACGTTAATACATCGTCTTAAAAACCAATACGACTTCATATTGACCACAGGCGGGGTTTCGGTGGGTGATTATGATTTCATTCGTCCTGTTGCCCTGGAGCAGGGTTTTGAGCAGATTTTCTGGAAAGTGAAGCAGAAGCCCGGAAAACCGATGTTATTTGCCAAGTATCGTCGAGATGATCAAGGTTACTGTTATCTCTTGGGTTTGCCGGGAAATCCGGCTGCCGTGTATGTCGGGATGCAAATCTATACGGCAACTTTACTGAATGCCTTACAAGGGCAAAAGCAGTCACCTGCATGGCTTAGTGCGGTAATGACGCATGACTTGAAAGCGGATGCACGTGAACGCTTTTTAAGAATGGCTGCCGAATTTGATCAGGGCACTTTAAAGCTCAAGAGCCTGGCAAAACAACAGTCGCATATGTTGAGTAATCTGATGCAGGCCAACTGTCTGGTCCGTATTCCGGCAGGAACAGAAATCCAGGCTGGGCAAGTGGTACAGGGTTTGCTGATTTGAAATGCCTGTCGCAATTCTCAATATTCAAGCCACGCAGAATGAGAAAGATGGATTTATTCAAAGTTCTACTCACTGGCATGCTGTTGACTAGCCCCATTCTGCATGCCGAGAAAGTTAAAATATATGCTGCAGCAAGCCTGACCAATGCGATTACTGATATTTCCAGATTATATGAGCAACAGCATCGGGACATCCAGATCGTTCCGGTTTTTGCTGCGTCTTCGGTATTGGCCAAACAAATTGCAGCGGGAGCCAGCAGTGATCTATTTTTCTCTGCAGACCTGCACTGGATGAATGATTTGATCAAGAAACAAAAAATTCAGATCGGTCAGATTCGACCTTTGCTTTTAAATGAACTGGTATTGATTAGTCCAGTTCAGCAAAAAAATCATTTTAAAATGTCAGCCAACTTTAATTTTGCTCAGGCCTTTCAAGGTTATTTATGTACCGGACAAATGGAATCGGTGCCTGCCGGGAAATATGCCCAGCAAAGCTTAACCCGGCTGGGCTGGTTGAATCCGCTTCGGGGCAGAATAGTCGGTACGGATAGCGTTCGTTCAACTCTCGCATTTGTAGAACGTGGCGAATGTCAGGTCGGCATTGTCTATAGAACCGATGCCTTGATGAGTAAAAAAGTCAGAATTTCGGGAGTATTTCCAGCCAGTACACATCGTCCGATTGTGTATCCGATTGCTTTAACCCGGCAAGGCCAGAAAAATCAGGCAGCAATCCAATTTTCTGAATTTATCCAGACGAGTCCAAGGGCCAGGCAGATTTTCCAGAAATATGGTTTTAAGCTCAAGGTTCCATAACTGATGATGCTTACACCAGAAGAATTGAATGCCTTGATGCTTTCAGCCAAAGTGGCGGGCTTTGCCACAGCAGTGTGCCTGCCATTTGCCATTACCGTGGCATGGTTGCTGGCACGTTATGAATTCAGGGCCAAATTTCTCGTAGAGGCAATATTGCAGATGCCTATGGTGCTACCGCCGGTAGTACTGGGCTATCTTCTGCTCCTGCTATTTGGTCATCAGGGTATGCTGGGGCAATATCTACATAAATGGGGAATTCAGCTGATATTTAACTGGAAAGGTGCGGTACTGGCAGCAATGATTGTGGCATTTCCTTTAATGGTTCAACCAATTCGCTTGTCTTTTCAAATGATCAACCGGCAGTTAGAACAGGTGGCAGGATCTTTGGGCGCCACACCATGGCGGGTATTCTGTAGCATTAGCCTGCCTCTGGCTTTGCCTGGAATTTTAATCGGCAGCATTTTATGTTTCAGCCGCAGTCTGGGAGAATTTGGTGCCACGATTACCTTTGTTGGCAATATTCCAGAAGAAACCCGTACCATTCCCATCGCCATTTATAGCCTGTTACAACAGCCTGATGGAGAAAGTATGGCTATGCGTTTGGTCATTTTATCTTTGATTCTGGCTTTTTCAGCCTTGATTGCAAATTACTGGATCATGCAGAAGTATCAACGTAAATTGGAGGGCTAAGATGCTGAAGTGTGATTTTCAGTTTAATTACGCAAATTTCCAGCTACAGGCCAGTCTGGATATGCAGACACAATTGATTGGTATTGTGGGAGCCTCAGGAAGTGGGAAAAGCACCTTTTTAAAAAATATTGCAGGGCTATTAAAACCATCACAAGGCTTTATTCATTTTCAGCAAAAAATATTATTTGATCATCAGCAGAAACTGAATATTCCTGTTCATCAAAGAAAAATTGCCCTGATTTTTCAGCAAGCCCTACTGTTTCCGCATCTGAATGTCATGCAGAATTTGAAATATGCAGAACAGCTAAATATAAAAAATAAAGGTCAGCAGAAATTTACGTTTGAAGACATTGTGGAGTTACTCGAATTAAAGCCACTACTTCGGCATCGGGCGCATCAGCTTTCTGGTGGACAGGCACAGCGCGTTTCTATCGGTCGTGCACTTTTATCTTCTCCCGACCTATTACTTTTGGATGAGCCTTTAAATGGACTGGATCAAAAGCTGAAAAACCAGATTTTACCTTTTCTGAAAATTGTGATTCATCAAACAGATTTACCCATGATTTATGTGACTCATCATGTAGATGAAGTGGCGTATTTACAGGCACAACTGCTGCATTTTGAAAAGGGAAAAATTATTTGATCCAGCCCTGCACCGATTTAAACCAGCAATGACTCCGGGCAGGTCATCCTATCGCTGTTTTGCTCATAATTTCTCAGAAGATATCTATTTTTCTCTCTATTTTTAAGAAAGAAAAGTCTAAATTTGAAAGTGAAATAAAAATTATTTTATATAAAAGAATAGTTTATTTTATGTTAAAAATAATCTGGCATGACCTATGCATATATCTAATTAAAGTCAAAGAAGACTCTACATTTGTATGACGGCCAATGACGTCCGTTCTGATCGTTACTGATATGCCTTGTGCATCACAGTGACTTAAATACGTTCAGTTCTGGTAAGGAAATGGCTATGTCTTCAAATACAAGTCTCAATAAAGCAACAAAAATAAGTCTATTTAACTTCAGTAGTTCAGCGATGCGGGCCTTCCATATGAGTTGGCTCGCTTTTTTTGTCTGTTTCTTTGCGTGGTTTGCCTGTGCACCGTTAATGCCAGTGATTGCCGGTGAATTCAGCCTGACCAAAGAGCAGATCGCCAATATCAATATTGCCGCAGTCGCCATTACAATTCTGGTGCGTCTGATCGTGGGGCCGTTGTGTGATAAATACGGTCCGCGTAAAACCTATACCGCCTTACTGATTATTGGCAGTATTCCGGTGTTTGGTGTGGCGTCGGCCAACAGTTATGAATCTTTCTTGTTTTTCCGTTTATTGATTGGCGCCATCGGTGCCAGCTTCGTGATTACTCAATATCATACCAGTATCATGTTTGCGCCAAATGTGGTGGGAACGGCAAATGCAACTACAGCAGGTTGGGGGAATGCCGGTGGCGGTGCGACTCAAGCCCTGATGCCTTTAATGCTGGCTGCTTTGGTGATGTTCGGTGTAGAACAGGCAATGGGATGGAGAATTGCACTTCTGGTTCCGGGTATTCTAATGATCATTGTCGGTGTACTGTACTGGAAATTCACCCAAGACTGTCCACAAGGCAATTTTAAAGAACTCCGTGCTGAAGGTATTTCTGTTGGTAGCGATAAAAAAGGCGGCCTTGCAATCTTGATGCATGCCGCACGTAACTACCGTGTGTGGATTTTGTTTGGAGCTTATGCAGCCTGTTTTGGTATTGAAATTTTCATCCATAACATTATTGCCTTGTACTTTGTCGACAACTTCCAGTTTGGCCTAAAAGAAGCAGGCATGGCTGCCGGGATTTTTGGTTTACTGGCATTGTTTGCCCGTGCCTTGGGTGGCATTGTTTCAGACAAAGTTGCGATTCAAAAAGGTCTGGATGGTCGAACCAAAGTCCTGTTTGCCTTGATCATGCTGGAAGGTCTGTTTCTTATTCTGTTTTCGCAAATGAACAGCGCGACCTTGGCTATTATGGCTATGACCATCTTTGCCTTGTTTACCCATATGGCATGTGGCGCTACCTATGCACTGGTGCCTTTTATCGACCGTGATGCCTTGGGCGGTGTGGCCGGTATTATTGGAGCAGGTGGCAATGTCGGCGCGGTGGCTGCGGGTTTCCTGTTAAAAGGCATGCTGGATATTCAAACCACTTTGATGGTACTGGGTGGCTTGGTGGTGATTGCTGCAAGTTGTGTGTTGATGATCCGTTTCTCTGTCGAGCATAAAGAAAAAGAACAGCGTTTATATGAACAGGCCGTGACTGAACGTCATCTGGCGGAAGTACAGCAATAACACAACACGCCCTGATATAAAATGAATTGACAAAAAGGATAGCAATATCCTTTTTGTTGTTTTTGCTAACGCAATAATAAAATGATGAGCTATATATTCAGGATAGGAAAATATTATTTAAAAAGTACAGAATGGTTGAATTTATCGAATAAAAGTAAAATCATTTATAGTTTATATGTTTAATTTGAGATGAAAAAATTATATATATTTTAATAATGATTTTTAAAAAAATAAATGAATTTAATAAGTGTAGATAAAATAAAAGCCATTTTAATAATGGCTTTTATGCTTATGGTGGAGGATTAATAAGTTTTATAAGGTAAAAACTTTCCGGATAATACGACATTCACCCGATCTCCGTTTGGATTATTCTCACGTTGAATATCCATATTGAAATCAATTGCACTCATAATTCCATCACCAAATTCTTCATGGATCAGTTCTTTAATAGTCATACCATAGACGCTGACAACCTCATACCAGCGATAAATCAGCGGATCTGTCGGCACGCTAGTTGGCAGAGAACCTTTATAGGGTATGATTTGCAACCAGGCGATGGCTTCATCAGTCAATCCAAATATTTCACCAATTTTTTTTGCCTGTTCTTTATTAAAAGCCATCTGACCCAAACATGCGGCTGTCACCCATTCTTTAGAAAGGCCTATTGTTTCAGCGACATCTGCCCATTTGATAGACTTTAAAACTTTCGCTGAAATAATCATGTCTGTCACTTGTTGACGATGGCTAATCATAATCTTCTCCAATAGCTATATTTAAAAAATGACCGCTATAGATAATGCAGAGATTGTGCCAATATAATTATAAGGATGAAATTTTAAAATAATTTATAGGATTTTTATTAGCCATTTAAAATAAATGGCATGCTATTTGCTTTTATCTATATTAAATATGGCAACGGCGCCATGACACAATTGATCTGTTTGAATAATGCAAGGCAAAGACGCCTAGGGTTGAAATAGACCTTAGGCGTTTTTTATTTGCAAACAGGCAAGTAATTTATATAAAGGGGATAAAAATATGGCTTATCTTGCTCCTGCAGAGTTTGCAAAAAAAGTAGTCGATGCTGGTGAAGCAAAACTGCATATGGCCACACGTGATGTTGTAATTCGTGCATTTATGGCCGGTGCGATTCTGGCGCTGGCAGCAGTATTTGCGGTGACGATTGCTGTACAGACAGGGGTGCCGCTGATCGGTGCACTGTTATTTCCAGTCGGGTTTTGCATGTTATATCTATTGGGCTATGACCTGCTGACCGGGGTATTTGTATTGACTCCTTTGGCTTGGCTAGACAAACGTCCAGGGGTGACATGGGCGCGTATTTTAAAAAACTGGGGTCTGGTGTTTTTAGGCAATTTTATTGGATGTTTAACCGTTGCAATCTTGATGGCTGCGGTCTATACCATGGGTTTCGCAGCTGAACCAAACGAAGTCGGCGTGAAAATTGCTCATATTGGTGAAGACCGGACTTTGGGTTATGCCGAATATGGCTTTGCTGGCTGGATGACCATCTTTATACGCGGCATGCTGTGTAACTGGATGGTGTCACTTGGTGTGATTGGCGCCATGATGTCAACAACTGTAAGTGGAAAATTCATTGCCATGTGGATGCCGATCATGCTGTTCTTTGCCATGGGATTTGAGCATTCTGTCGTGAATATGTTCCTGTTCCCATTTGCCATGATGATGGGCGGTGATTTCTCGATTACAGACTATTTCTTGTGGAATGAATTACCGGTAGTGCTGGGTAACTTGGTTGGTGGTTTAGCTTTAACTGGTCTGGCGCTGTATACCACGCATGTCCGTACAGGTGATAAAAAAGAATTTTAATTTGAGCATGATATTTATGTCTTGAAATTGAAGGGATCGATTCGATCCCTTTTCGAGTGTCTACAATGAATAAAAAATTAAAAATCAGTATCGGACAATATTCTTCCGCCGGAATCAAAGCACAAAATCAGGATTTTTATGGCATTTATATTCCTGAAGGCCATGCGCTGAGCAGCAAAGGTATTGCCTGTGCCATTGCAGACGGGATTAGCAGCAGCAATGTCAGCCATATTGCGGCAGAAACGGCGGTCAGTAGTTTTTTATCCGATTATTATTCAACTTCGGATGCATGGAGTACCCAAACTTCAGCTGCTCGGGTGATTCGTGCGACCAACTCTTGGCTGTATGCGCAAACCCAACAGAGTCAGGGACGTTTTGATAAAGATCATGGTTATGTCTGCACCTTGAGTGCACTGATTTTGAAACAAAACAGGGCACATATTTTTCATGCAGGTGATGGCCGTGTTTATCGCATTCAAGCCCAAAGCATTGAACAGCTGACCATTGATCATCGGGTTCGTTTATCTTCAACCGAGCATTATTTAAGTCGTGCTTTAGGTGTAGATCATCGGATTGAAGTCGATTATCAACAACTTGAATTATGTGAAGATGATTTGTTTCTCTTGATGACCGATGGTGTCTATGAATTTATCGATATACAGCAGATCTCGGATATGCTGCAGCAAAAACAAAATCTGGATACTATTGCCCAATCTATCGTCGAACTGGCCTTAAAGCGCGGCAGCGATGACAATCTCACCATTCAAATCATCCGAATTGATGCATTAGCTCAAGAGAAAAGCTTTCAGATTCAGGAAAATATTTTATTTCCACAGCAACTCAGTCATGGTGATTTGTTTGAAGGTTATCGCATTCATAAAATCCTGCACCAAAATCATCGCAGTAGCCTTTATTTGGCGCAGGATGCAGCCACACAAGCTCAGCTGGTCATTAAAACCTTGTCTGTCGATTTGCAGGATGACCTGAAAGCAGTGGAACAATTCCAGCTGGAAGACTGGGTATCCAAGCGTTTAAAACATGAAAACCTGATGCACTACTATCCGCATACAGGCAGTAAAAAGTTTTTATTTCAAAGTTATGAATACTTGCAAGGGGAAAGCTTAAACCGATGGCTACATCGTCAAAAAACTGCTTTAAGTTTAAAACAACTGATTCCGATTATTGAACAGGTGGCCAAAGCACTGAATGCCATGCATCGACTTGAAATGCTGCATCAGGATGTACGGCCAGAAAATGTCATGCTGCTTGAACCGATTGATGCTTTGAAAGTAAAACTGATTGATTATGGATCGACGGCAGTTAGAGGGCTGGTCGAACTGAATCCTAAACATGCAGATGTGCCTTTGGGAACGTTGGCATTTATGGCACCAGAGTATTTTATAGGGCGCTCACCCTCGGTAAAATCAGATCAGTTTTCACTGGCAGTGATGAGCTATTATTTATTGACCCGGCAATTGCCTTATGGGACAGAGCTGGCGCGCTGCAAGACCGAAAAAAAATTAAAAAAGGTACGCTATCATTCACTGTCTGAATATCGTCCGGATTTGCCCAAGGGTTTGGATGCGATTTTTAAAAAAGCACTGTCAATTCGTCCAGAGCAACGTTATGAGGCACTTTCAGCATTTATCTATAACTTGAAACAGCCTGATCTTGAATTAAAAAAATCTGTTTCACGTCCTGTGATTGAGCGTCATCCCCTGACATTCTGGAAATGCTGCACCGCGATTCTGTTTATCTTATTACTCTTGGTCTTTTCCCTATATTTTACAAAATAAAGCTCTTTAATAGGCTATTCAATTATATTTTTTGAATTGTCAGCAGCAAGTTCGGGAATGTTTGGCATATTATTCAGTCCAAATATCTGCTTATTCTATGTGCAGGTTTTAATGAAACAGTTGCTGTTTGCATCACTTTATGTTCACGCGGTTTTCACCCTTTTTCTGCTCAATGAGTGAATAATTTTTGAATATGAGTCAGGTTGAGTCTGATCCAAAATTTATCCTTTAGCCCAGATCCAAGACCCAGTGCTCAGTAATTTTCTCAAAATATATAAACGACTGTGGGCTCGATCCAAGACGATGCTATGAGCTAATTCAAATCGATATGCTACTCAATTTCAGTGAGCTTTGAATATGAAGTAACTGGTTTAGTCCACTATGAATTTAACGCAGTATTACATTATGCCAACTGGAAATACATGTGTGCAGAATTAAATAGCATATTATTTAATATCAAATACTTAATTATTAAGTTCTTGGAACTTGTGAGGATGTGGTGGCTATCTTGCAAGTTGTATAATCAAAAAATACCAAAATTACATCAAAAAATATACGCTGATCAGTCAGTTTTTTGGCAGAAAATAATGCCTTGATTCGGCATTGTTCATTTATGCTACAGCATAATTTTTAAAACCAGAATCCCTCTAGGATTAGGATCATGTATACAGGATTGTATAAACCCGATATGAGCACGAGAACAATTCCGCTGAACAAAAAACCGCTAAGCTTGATGATCCTTTCAGTTCTTTCCAGTGCTGTCTATGCTGAAACATCTCGCAGCCAGCATCCTGTGCAACAACTCAACACCATCGTGGTCAGTGCTGAACAGACAGATCCGCAGCAGCAATACCAGACCGAGCTTGCGCAAACCTCAGGTGGAACCAATTTTATTTCAGCCCAGCAGCTTGAACATCAACATATTGCAAATAATGCCGATGTATTTCGTCTGCAACCCGGTATCTATGCTCAATCCCCGGGCAATGAAGGCGCCAAAGTGTCTATCCGTGGCTCGGGTATTAACCGGACATCAGGTGCGCATGCCTCTGGTACCTTTGTGCTGATTGATGACATTCCATTTACCGGGCCGGGCGGCACCGCTTATGAATTACTAGAGCCTTGGTGGATTGATCATGTTGGCGTCTATCGCGGTGCAAACGGTTTTAAACAGGGGGCGCTGGCGCTAGGCGGAGCGATTAACTATAAAAGCAAGACTGGTGCCGAGCAGAATGGTTCTGAACTGAAGTATGAGGCAGGCAGTCATGGTTATCAAAAATATCAGTTCAGTACCGGCCGTAAACTGGATCAGCTGGATTATTATCTGGCGCTAACAGGTAACCAGTTTGACGGAATTCAGGATCATGCCAAAGGTGATGGCAAAGGCCTGGCTTTTAATCTCGGCTACCAGATTAGCCCGGACATTGAAACCCGTTTTTATGCCCGTTACCGCGAAAGCAAACATCTGACACCGGGGCGTATTAGGCAAGAACAATTAAAAAACAATCCTGAAGTAGCTGATCCTAATTTTGTAGGAATTGATGCCAAACGTATCCAGCCGGGCAGTACCTGGCTCGCCAACACCACCACCTGGAATTTACAGGATGATGCAAAATTGACTGCTAGTCTGGCATATCATCATTATCCGTTAGACTTACGTGAAAGTCGCTATCGTACCAATGTCGATTATGAAGATATTACTGCACGTATTCAGTATGAAAAGCCCTATCAATTGTTAGGTCTGGAACATCAGGGGCGTATTGCCTTACGCAGTACCACCCATCGTCCAAACAGTGGTGTAACGGAAACTTTAAGATTTAATACAGAAATTGGTAATCAAACATATCCGGCAGATACGGTCACACGCCGTTATACCTATCGTGGTTCAGACAATGTATTGCAATTTGATCAGCAGACGGCGCTCAATGACCAGCTCTCCCTAGATCTGGGGCTTGCAGCAGTCTATGCCCATCGTGAAAGTGAAGTGACTTATCCAGTTGCCAGTTCTAAGATCAATCAGTATGAGTGGGATTTTGCCCCACGTCTCGGGATGACTTATCAACCGAATGAGTCTGTGCAGTGGTTTGCCAATTTAAGCCGCAGCATTGAACCGGCTCATCCTTGGGCGATGGCATGGTCATCCCCCTATTATTTTGATGAAGGAATTGCTTCAGGTCGGGTACGTGCTCCGATTCAATTAAAAACCCAGACTGCAAATACATTGGAATTGGGTGGACGTGGCCAATCAGGCTTTGGCGATTGGGCGCTCAGCTATTATTATTCTAAAGTTAAAAATGAACTTTTAACGTCTGAAATGATTAAGGATTATGGAGAGGGTTCAAGCAAAAATGAAAGAATCAGTGTAGAAGCAAATGCCACACCAACCATTCATCAAGGCATCGAACTCAGTTTGGATACACCATTGCATGAATTTAAATATGGCGAATTACGCTTGCAACAGGCCTATACACTGAGCGATTTCCAATACAAAAATGATCCGCTGTTTGGCGAAAACCAGTTGCCGGGAATACCCAAACATTTGTATCAGGCACAGCTCAGTTATGCCATGCATAATGGTTTTTATATCGGCGTGAATACCGAATATGCGTCCAAAATGCCGCATGATTATGCCAATAGCCGCTTTAGTGATGATTACCAGATTTGGGGCATTGATCTCGGTTATGCACCAGAACACCAATCATGGAAAACCTGGATCAATTTCAAGAATATCACCGATGAAAAATATGCTGCTGTGGTGATTCCAGGTCTAAATGATCAAGGGAAGGATGTGGCGCGATCTTCGCCAGGCGAAGGATTCTCGACCTATGCTGGTGTGTCTTTCAAGTTTTAAACTTGAAACTGTTACAAGCGTAAAGAAAAGAGCGGAGATTAGTCCGCTCTTTTTTATATATGATTAATTCAACCATTAACTTTGGATAATTCCAGTCACGCCAGTGACAATCATATCAATCGCAATGGTACCGATCAGCAGTGCAGCAACACGCCCGACTATATCCACATATAAATCTATGTAGTTGGAATATTTATGCTGCAAATGATCATGCAGATATTTCATCAGAATCAGCAGGCTACAGGTCAAAAACAGGGTAAGAAAAATCACCAGCATGGTTTGCCATAAACTGAGCTGAATCCCGGTGATCACCGCCGCTGAAATGGTGCCCGGCCCAATCATAAAGGGCATGGCAATGGTGCCTGCCAGATGACTGGGCGCGCCGCGCATCACGCCAATGGTATCGGCGCCTTCAAAGACATAGCGATAACCAATCACCAGAAAAATGATACCGCCAAAAATCTGGAAAGATTCAAAGCGTACATGCAGCACTTCCTGAAAAAAGGCTTCACCAGTCTTGGCAAAAATGATAAAGACGATAAAACTGATCAGGCTGCCCTGAATCAATGCCATATTAAAGACTTTGGCCTCGGAATTACGGATAATTCCGAGCATATAAATACTCATCAAAAATGGATTGAGTAAAGAGAAGAACAGGGCAAAGGCATGTAAGCTTTCTGACATTATCGATTCCTTCTAGGGCCTTGGACGGTATTAATTTTCACGGTCTGGAAACAGCGGGCGTGTACCCGGACTGATACGGTTAATATGCAGATACATCATATGACGTTCATATTTATCCAGAATGTCGTTAATGACCTGTTCCTTGCTATAACCGACCAGATCATTGCCTTGCGAACCTTCAAACAGATAGCTTTCCAGACGATAGTAATAACGTTTGGCACGTTTCCCGCGCGAACTGAAGTTTGGGGTGTCATAACGCACCGGCCAGATTTCATAAACAAAATTTTCTTCTTCATCGAGCTGAATAATCAGATCCAGATGATAGAGTTCCGGTTCATCCTCTACCGGTTTTTCCTGTACATCAACATGCACACCTTTAGTGATGAGTTCGGCTGCAACAGCCTCGATAGCCGGTTTGCACACCTCATTTAGCATGCTTCGGGTCTGGGACAGGCTTGGATGTAACATCACCCGACTCAGCCGTTTTTTCCAGTTAAAGATGTCCACGTTTCCGACCACAGGTGCCGCATTCATACTGGTACTGGCCTGACGGAAATCTTCCAGACGCAGGGATTTATACAGGCCCGCCATGACAAAGAAAATCACAAAGCTAAAAGGCAGTCCCATAATAATGGTGGTGTTTTGCAAGGCTGTAACACCATTGGCCATCAGCATCGCCAAAGTCAGCAAGCCAATCGCAATGGCCCAGAAAATACTCAGCCAGCGCGGTGAATCATGCTCGATATTGGTAAATTTAGTGGTGAAATTCCCCAGTACCAAAGCGCCAGAATCCGCAGAAGTGACATAGAACAACAAACCGGTAATGGTTGCGATCCCTGCGATAAAGCTAAAGCCAGGATATTGCGCCAGCAAGTCATAGAAACCATGTGCCGGATTTTCCAGGACTGTGGTTGCCAGTTGAGTATTGCCATCAAACATGACGCTATGGAGTGCACTATTACCAAAAATAGATAACCAGGTCAGGGTAAATAATAGGGGAATAATCAAGGTGCCGGCGACAAACTCACGGATGGTTCGTCCACGTGAAATACGCGCCAGAAACAGCCCGACAAAAGGAGACCAGGCAATCCACCAGGCCCAGAAGAACAAGGTCCAGCTGTTCATCCATTCTTTAGGTTGCTCAAATGGAAAACTGGTTAAGGACAGCTTTGGAAACTGACTGATATAGTCACCAAAGTTCTGAATCAGGGCGGCCAGCAAGAATTCGGTATTGCCCATCATTAAAATAAACAGTAACAGGCCAATCGAGACATAAATATTAATTTCTGAAAGGACGCGAATGCCTTTATTGACACCGGATGCAACAGAAATAATGGTAATAATCACCGCGACTGCGATTAATCCGGTCTGTACCCACAGGTTTTCCGGTAAATCAAACAGCACATGCAGGCCGTAATTGAGCTGGACCACACCAATACCGCAGGTGGTCGCAATACCGAAAATCGTGCCGAGTACTGCCGCAGTATCGACCGTATGCCCAATCGGACCATGAATCTTTTTACCAAAAATCGGATAGAGTGCTGAACGGATGGTCAGTGGCAGGTTATAACGATAACTGAAATAGCCCAGGGCCACACCTATCAGTGCATACATGCTCCAGCCAGTTAAACCATAGTGGAACAGGGTCCAGACCATGGACTGGCGAGCCGCCTCGAAAGTCTGGCCTTCACCGACGGGTGGATTCATATAATGCGAGAGAGGTTCCGCCACCGAGAAGAACATCAGGTCAATCCCGATTCCGGCAGAAAACAACATGGCTGACCAGCTTAATAAACTAAATTCAGGCTTGGAATGTTTAGGCCCTAATTTAATTTCCCCATAACGTGAACAGGCAATAAAAATAATAAACACCAGATATAAGGTCGCAGCCAGCAGGTAATACCAGCTAAATGTAGCACTGACCCAGTTCAGAATATTGGTGATGACCAGATTGGCCTGTTGATTGAATAAAATCGTGACGAGAGAAAAAAGCAGAATAAGTGTTGCTGAAACATAAAACACCACTTTATTCAGACTATCCTGCACTTGTTCAGTTTTCTTTTGCATAAATCTGTGACCGTAGTTTTATTGTCATGTGATTTACAGCGCAGTTCGATTTGACACAGGGTTCGACACTTAAAGAGTCAAAGCCGAATCAATTACAAACATTTGCAAATCCAAAACAAACTGCGCTGTACATCTGAGGTTGCTAGGCACTATAATTTTTATTAATTGATCGTTCAATTAAAAAAACGTTTTTTAATGTTACCTCATTCTGCTATTGCAGCATGAGTCCGATTTATAGATTCGTTATTCAGGTTAGTCTTATGCCAAAAGTTGGTATGCAACCGATCCGCCGTCAACAGCTTATTGACGCGACCCTAGCTGCTGTAAATGAACTAGGTTTTGCAGAAACCTCAATCAGCCAGATTGCACAACGTGCCGGTGTTTCGACCGGCATCATAAGCCATTATTTTGGCGGGAAAAATGGCCTCATTGAAGCAACAATGCGTTATTTATTGCAGCAGTTAGGTAAAACCGTGGCAGAGATGCAGACCCAGGTGGATGCCACACCTGAGCAACGTTTGCTTGCCATTGTACGGGGTAATTTTGCTGCACCTCAAACCAATAAGGCCGCTATGAAAGTCTGGCTGGCATTTTGGGCGAGCAGCTTGC
This sequence comes from Acinetobacter sp. YH18001, assembly GCF_013416975.1. Classification (NCBI taxonomy): domain Bacteria; kingdom Pseudomonadati; phylum Pseudomonadota; class Gammaproteobacteria; order Moraxellales; family Moraxellaceae; genus Acinetobacter; species Acinetobacter sp. YH18001. Next base: position 32,943 of record NZ_VPEU01000026.1, read on the forward strand.
ATCAACCGGACTTGCATCGGTTGCAACAGGTTAACCATTACCGCTTACATTCCAATCTCAAGCACGAATTTATGAAAGTGCTGTCCAAATCAGAAGCAGAAAAAGCGGCACAAGGGCTAGCTGCACTGATTGATGGTTTCTGGCTACGTGGAGCACTGATCAGTGGCGAGATTGATCCAGAAATGCCGATCGAACTGTGTAGCCAGTTTATCCAGCAGCAATTGAAATCACACAAATAGGCGAGGGAATTACAGTGACTACCTATCATTTACAGCGTCCTTATATTCACGGCCAATATGTCGATGCAACATCGCATCGCAGCTTTGAAAGCATCAACCCTGCAACTGGTGAGATCCTGGCGGAAATCCAGATCTGCAGCAAAGAAGACATTGATCGTGCCGTCGAATCTGCACAAAAAGGGCAGAAGGTCTGGGCTGCAATGACGGCGATCGAGCGCTCCCGGATTTTAAATAAAGCAGTCGCTATTTTACGCGAACGTAGTGATGAACTGGCGCGTATTGAAAGTCTCGACAGCGGTAAAGCCTGGAGTGAAACCTCTACGGTAGATATTGCGACTGGTGCAGATGTCCTCGAATATTATGCCGGCATCTTGCCAGCCCTCGAAGGACAGCAGATTCCACTGCGAGAGACTTCATTTATTTATACCCGTCGTGAGCCTTTGGGTGTTGTGGCCGGCATCGGGGCCTGGAATTATCCAATCCAGATTGCATTATGGAAATCTGCACCAGCACTGGCGGCAGGCAATGCCATGATTTTTAAGGCCAGTGAAACCACGCCTTTGACCGCACTGAAACTGGCTGAAATCTATACCGAAGCCGGTGTGCCGCACGGGGTATTTAATGTCGTGACTGGCAGTGGCGAGATTGGCGCTTATTTAACTGCACATCGGGATATTGCTAAAGTCTCGTTTACCGGTGGTGTTGCCACGGGTAAAAAAGTCATGGCGCAAGCCGCAGATTCCAGCCTGAAAGAAGTCACCATGGAACTCGGTGGGAAATCTCCCCTGATTATCTGTGAAGATGCCGATCTTGATCTTGCCGCTGACATTGCCATGATGGCCAATTTTTACAGCTCAGGTCAGGTCTGTACCAACGGCACCCGGGTATTCATTCCCTATACCTTAAAAGCGGCTTTTGAAGAAAAAATCTTGCAGCGTATTCCTCATATCCGTATAGGCGATCCGCTCGATCCGGAAACCAATTTTGGGCCAGTCTCTAGTTTTGCGCATATGCAGAAAGTACTGAAATTTATCGAGCAGGGCAAAATCGAAGGGGCACGATTACTTTGTGGTGGTGGCCGTGCCACACAAGGTGATTTGGCCAAAGGTGCCTACGTCTTGCCCACGGTATTTAGTGACTGCCGGGATGATATGAGTATCGTCCAGCATGAGATCTTTGGGCCTGTCATGAGCATTTTAAGCTATGACTCTGAAGAGGAAGTCATTCGCCGTGCCAATGCGACCGAGTACGGACTGGCTGCGGGTGTTGTCACGCCTGACCTTGCCCGTGCGCATCGTATCATTCATCAGATTGAAGCCGGAATTTGCTGGATAAATACCTGGGGCGAATCTCCAGCAGAAATGCCAGTCGGTGGTTATAAACACTCAGGAGTTGGACGTGAAAATGGCATTGTGACTTTGCAGCAATATACCCAGACCAAATCGGTTCAGGTGGAGTTGAGCCCATTCCAGTCCGTGTTTAGCGCATAAAGAGGGCCCAGCTTTATGAATTATGATTATATTATTATTGGGGCAGGCTCAGCCGGAAATGTGCTGGCTGCTCGATTGACTGAAGATCCGGACACCAAAGTCTTGCTGTTAGAGGCGGGCGGGCCGGATTATCGTCTGGATTTTAGAACCCAGATGCCGGCAGCCTTGGCTTATCCTTTACAGGGACGCCGTTATAACTGGGCCTATCTGACCGATCCTGAACCACATATGAATAATCGCCGCATGGAATGCGGACGTGGTAAAGGCCTTGGTGGCTCATCGCTGATTAATGGCATGTGTTATATCCGCGGCAATGCCATGGATCTGGAACAGTGGGCCAGCTTGAAAGGTCTGGAACACTGGAGCTATGCAGAATGTCTGCCCTATTATAAAAAGGCGGAAACACGCGATATTGGCGGCAATGACTATCATGGCGATGCAGGGCCAGTTTCAGTCGCAACACCAAAAAATGATAATAATGAGCTGTTTCATGCCATGATCGAAGCTGGTGTACAGGCCGGTTATCCACGAACGGACGATTTAAATGGCTATCAGCAGGAAGGCTTTGGCCCGATGGATCGTACCGTGACTCCGCAAGGCCGCCGTTCCAGTACCGCGCGCGGTTATCTGGATATGGCCAAAGGGCGCGACAATCTCACTATTATTACCCATGCCATGACCAATAGAATTCTGTTTAGCCAGAAGCAGGCGATTGGCGTGGAATATTTTGAAGGTCAAAATGCCTTACAACCCATTCAGGTCTTTGCCGATAAAGAAGTTCTGCTGTGTGCCGGGACGATTGCTTCCCCGCAAATTTTGCAGCGTTCAGGTGTGGGTCCTGCCGCATTATTAAAAAGTCTGGACATTCCGGTCGTTCAGGACTTGCCGGGTGTGGGCGAAAACTTGCAGGATCATCTGGAAATGTACCTGCAATACCAGTGTAAAAAACCGGTCAGTCTCTATCCCGCCTTAAAGTGGTATAACCAGCCGATGATTGGTGCTGAATGGTTATTTCTAGGCACAGGTATTGGTGCCAGTAATCAGTTTGAAGCAGGTGGCTTTATCCGCTCCTCCGACGAGTTCGACTGGCCCAATATCCAGTATCATTTCCTGCCGATTGCAATTAACTATAATGGAACCAATGCCATTCATGAGCATGGTTTTCAGGCGCATGTCGGTTCGATGCGTTCACCCTCCCGCGGGCGTATACAACTCAAATCCAAAGATCCGTTTGAGCATCCAAGTATTTTATTTAACTATATGAGTACCGAGCAGGATTGGCGCGAATTCCGGGATGCCATCCGGATTACCCGGGAAATTATGCACCAGCCAGCACTTGATCCTTATCGGGGTGAAGAAATCAGTCCGGGTCAAGCTGTACAGACAGATACCCAGATTGACGAGTTTGTGCGTAATCATGCTGAAACCGCATATCACCCATCTTCTAGCTGTAAAATGGGCGAGGATGATATGGCAGTTGTGGACGGTTATGGCCGGGTACATGAAATGCAGGGTCTCAGAGTCATTGATGCTTCCATCATGCCCTTAATTATTACCGGAAATTTGAATGCCACCACCATCATGATGGCCGAGAAACTGGCAGATCATATTCGGGGAAATCCGGCTTTAGCTGCATCGACTGCGCCGTTTTATCAGGCAGCTCGAGTCTCAAGCCAAGCTTGAAATTTCTATTTTACAGGTGGAAATAGGCATAAACTTATATTAATTATGCGTTAAAATAAGCTGTATATTTTGATATTAATCAATCTTTAAGTAGGGCTGCATCATGTGTTCAGCCCTTTTATTTACCTAAAAAGAATTTTATATTTTATGAGAATCTTAAATCAAACCTTGCTCTTCGGCTGTGTCACATTTTCCAGTATTTGTAGTTTTGCAAATGACGTTCAAAATACTCAAATACAAGCAAGTGGCAACCTGAGCGTGGTGTCTAAATATGTATCACGTGGTTTAAGCAATGCACCGGAAGACGATAATATTGCACTACAAGCAGGGTTGAATTTGGCCTATGGCAACTTTTATGTGGGCTATTGGGGTTCTACATTGGGTTATTCCTATGCTGAGGTGCAAGGACGCAAAGGGCATAGCACCGATAAATTCGAGCATGATTTTCTGGTCGGTTATACGCACAGCTCGGAACATTATGATTGGGATTTCTGGAATGCCACCTACTATTATCCAGGGGGCGAAAACACCACCGGTAATGAGTTGGGTTTAAATGTCAGCCGTATGCTGGATGAAAAAACCAGTATTGGCGCGAGCGTATCGACCTATCTTTATGATGTGGCCTATGCCAATCAGGGCGATACCTTTTATACGCTGAATCTGAACCATCAATTGAATGATCGTGTGAATGCCAGTCTGACTGCTGCAGGTAGCTATTTTAATGATGAAGGCAAATATGAAGGTGGAGAACTGGGCGATACCCAAAAACAGCATGCCTTCCGTTATGCGTCTGCTGGACTGAGTTATGCAATCTTGCCTCAATTAAGTGTGTCAGGCGAATATCTGCTGGGGGGCTATGACCGCTACGGTGACAAGCAGCGAAATCTGGCTTTATTCGGTTTAAGCTATGATTTTTAAGGCCTTAAAGCTTAGAAGATGAAATTATTGTTAATCTGTCTATACATATTTTAAAGCTACATCAGAAGCGCTCATTCGATATTAAAAGCAACACATGGATCGTCACAAATTTTAAATGTGTTGATTCATGTTGTTCCTATTTCTTAGCTTTATAGAAAATATCGCGGAAAAACTCACAAACGTTATCAATTTCATCAAATGACTCTATAATAGCGCCCATTCTTAAAGGGTTCGCCGTAGTCTCATGACTACGTTATTACCCTGATTTATTTTTAAGTCAAGTTCTCCTGCGTGATTCGGCTTGTACATTCAGATTCAGCATCTTATTTGTCCATGGCGGCACATAAGAACATTTAGGTGTCCACATGGAAATCAAGGTCAATTATCTCGACAATCTGCGCCAAGAAGCCAAATTTGATGACTTCACGGTGATTGCCGATCAACCGATTCGTTACAAAGGCGATGGTTCTGCACCCGGTCCATTCGATTATTTTCTGGCCTCATCGGCACTTTGTGCAGCTTACTTTGTCAAAGTATATTGTGCAGCACGTGATATTCCGACCGAAAATATTCGCCTGTCACAAAACAATATTGTCGATCCTGAAAACCGTTATAAACAGATTTTTAAAATTCAGGTTGAACTGCCAGCTGATATTTCAGAAAAAGACCGCCAGGGCATTTTACGTTCGATTGACCGTTGTACGGTCAAGAAAGTGATCCAGACTGGCCCTGAGTTTGTGATTGAAGAAGTCGAAAGCATTGATGCCGATGCGCAAGCCTTGTTAATGCCAAGTCTGGCCTCGGCAAACAGCACCTTCATTCCGGGCAAAGATCTGCCTTTGGAAGAAACCATTGCCAATATGTCTGCCATTCTGGCCGGTCTGGGCATGAAGATTGAAATCGCATCATGGCGCAACATCGTACCAAATGTATGGTCATTGCATATTCGTGATGCACAGTCGCCAATGTGCTTTACCAATGGTAAAGGGTCAACCAAGGAAAGTGCGCTGGCATCTGCACTGGGCGAGTTCATCGAGCGTCTGAACTGTAACTTCTTTTATAACGACCAGTTCTGGGGTGAAGACATTGCCAATGCAGAATTTGTACATTATCCAGATGAAAAATGGTTTAAGCCGGGTCCAAATGGCGAACTTCCACAGGAAGTCTTAGACGAATACACGCTTGAAATTTATGATCCTGAAGATGAACTTTTAGGTACTCATCTTTATGACACCAACTCGGGCAACACCGAACGCGGCATTTGTTCACTGCCATTTGTACGGCACTCTGATGGTGAAACTGTTTATTTCCCATCAAATCTGATTGAAAACCTTTACTTAAGTAACGGCATGAGTGCAGGGAATACCTTGCCTGAAGCTCAGGTGCAATGTCTGTCTGAAATCTTTGAACGTGCAGTCAAGCGTGAAATTATTGAAGGTGAACTGGCTTTACCAGATGTACCTGAACAGGTGCTGGCGAAATATCCAAAAATCGTTGAAGGTATTAAAGGTTTAGAGGAACAGGGCTTCCCGGTGCTGGTCAAAGATGCCTCATTAGGCGGTCAATTCCCGGTAATGTGTGTGACCTTGATGAACCCGCGTACCGGCGGTGTGTTTGCATCTTTTGGCGCGCATCCAAATTTTGAAGTGGCACTTGAACGCAGTCTGACTGAATTGCTGCAAGGTCGTAGCTTCGAAGGTCTGAATGACCTGCCGAAGCCAACTTTTAGCTCAAATGCCGTGACTGAACCGAACAACTATGTCGAACACTTTATCGATTCGAGCGGTGTGGTGTCTTGGCGTTTCTTTAGTGCCAAAGCAGATCATGAATTTGTGGAATGGGATTTCACCAACCATGGTCAAAACTCCAATGCAGATGAAGCTGCAGCTTTATTCGGCATTCTGGAAGAGCTCGGTCATGAAGCCTATATGGCGGTTTATCAACATTTAGGTGCAACGGCTTGTCGTATCCTGGTGCCAGGCTATTCTGAAATCTATCTGGTCGAAGATCTGATCTGGGACAATACCAACAAGGCTCTGGCATTCCGTGAAGATATCCTGAACTTGCATCGTCTGGATGAAGAACAGCTTGAGGCGCTGGTAGAGCGTCTGGAAGAATGTGAGCTGGATGACTATACCGAGATCAAAACCTTGATCGGGGTTGAATTCGATGAAAATACTGAATGGGGACAGCTTACTATTCTTGAGCTAAAACTCTTGATTTATATCGCTTTACAGCAATTTGAAGAAGCCAAGGATCTGGTTGAGCAGTTCTTGCAGTTCAATACCAATACCGTTGAACGTGGCCTGTTCTACCAATGCATGAATGTCGTGCTTGAAGTATTGCTCGATGATGATATGGAGCTGGAAGATTATGCACACAACTTCCGCCGTATGTTTGGTGATGAACGTATGGATGCGGTTATGGCTTCAGTTGAAGGCACGCTTCGTTTCCATGGCCTGACTGAAACCAGCATGAAGCTTGAAGGTCTGGATCGTCATTTACGCCTGATTGATAGCTATAAAAAACTGCATGCTGCGCGTGCCAAGTTTGTCGCAAAATAAATCAATTCCCTGAATGACTCAAATTTTAGTCGTTCAGGTCTGATTTTAAAATGGCTGATCCGGCTTCGGGTCAGCCATTTTTTCAGCACGACATAAACCAGATTATTTTCCTATCTCATTTCAATAGATAGAGTGATACAGGCTTATTTTGATTTACTTTAAAATTTATTAATCCCAGCTCTCGAGAGAACTGGGATTACCTAAAAAATTAAAGTGAAGAGTTAGTACGAACTGCTTCAAGATTGGGTAAGTGAATCAGAGAAATAGATATATTTTTTTAATTCACAAGAACTATCCAAATTACATATTTGGATAGTTTGGACCACCGCCACCTTCCGGTGTTACCCAGGTGATGTTCTGAGACGGATCTTTAATATCACAGGTCTTGCAGTGCACACAGTTGGCTGCATTGATCTGGAAACGCTTGGAACCGTCATTATTTTCCATGATTTCGTATACACCTGCCGGGCAGTAACGCTGTGCCGGCTCATCCCATTTCGGTAAGTTCACTTCCACCGGAATCGAAGCATCAGTCAGCTTTAAATGCGCAGGCTGGTTTTCTTCATGTACGGTATTGGATACAAATACTGAAGACAGACGGTCAAAGGTCAGCTTGCCATCCGGTTTAGGATAGTTCGGTTTAAACGTTTCAGCCGCCTGAGTTTTCAGTGCCGCATGGTCTTGTACCAGATCATGTAGGGTAAACGGTACTTTAAACACGTTCTGATCAATGAAGTTAAATGCACCACCGATCCATTGACCGAATTTATGCATTGCCGGGCCAAAGTTACGTGAGTTATATAACTCTTCTTTCAGCCAGCTTGCATCAAACTTGTCTTTATAGGCGGTCAGTTCTTTGACAAAGAAATCTTCGCCTTCAACTACACGCGCAACCGCCAGATCACCGCCTTTTTCCACACCAGCCGCAATCGCTTCAAATACCGCTTCGCCGCAGAGCATGCCGGACTTCATTGCCGTATGTGAACCTTTGATTTTGGCAAAGTTCAGGAAACCTGCATCATCACCAATTAAAGAGCCACCCGGGAAGGTAAATTTAGGCAGTGAGTTAAAGCCACCTTTGGTCACGGCACGTGCGCCATAAGAAATACGCTTGCCGCCTTCCAGATATTGTTTAATCAGAGGATGGGTTTTCCAGCGCTGCATTTCCATAAATGGATACATATGCGGATTGGTGTAGGACAGATCCACGATCATGCCCAAAGTCACCTGATTATTTTCAGCATGGTATAACCACCAGCCGCCACTCGAGCCGGTTTCATTGAGTGGCCAGCCGGCGCCGTGCATCACCAGACCCGGTTTGTGCTTGGCAGGATCAATCTCCCAGAGTTCTTTAATGCCGATCCCGTAATGCTGTGGATCTGCATCTTTGGCCAGGTTGAACTGTTCAATCAGACGTTTACCGAGGTGACCACGACAGCCTTCAGCAAAAATCGTATATTTGGCATGCAGTTCATAACCCGGAGTAAAGTTATGCGTCGGTTCGCCATCTTTACCAATGCCCA